>JQCU01000598.1:0-21208 GCA_000761495.1 Acinetobacter idrijaensis | reverse complement strand
TCTCAAATAAACTTCGAGTAATTTCTACCATCAATCAATGAAAATAATTTCGATCAATCAACCAGTAAAAATCCACACAAGTTGTTCTTCATAATCTCTTAATGATCTTTCTAACACCTCGTCAGTGCTAGAAGCTGGACTTCGATAAACTTAACAACTCCGCCATTCTGCTTCGTTCGTTTCCGTCTATCTCGTCGGTATGGGTGCATTCTAGAGGATTTTAGAATCATTGCAACCCCCAATTCACTATATTTTTCACGTATGTCTTTTTTTTCTACAAAAATTACTGAAAAATCGCTTTTTTATCTAATTTTTAAGCGTTTTTATGCAATAAACCCACTAAACACGTCATTTTATTTTTATAACTGAAAAACCATTTAGACCTAAAAGCTATTACAATAATCTTTAAAACAGTATTTTTAGCCTGTTGACTTTGAAATCTTGTCTTTTATTTAAATTAGGTCGTCAAAAGAAAACCAAAATTCCCCTACCTTATCCAACAAACCGATCTAAATCCTAGACTCTTCAATTTATGAGTTATTTTTTACGTAAAAAGCTTTTATAAAAGCCTATTCTTAGGCAGCTATATAGAAGAGGGATTCATTTTTTAGTTTTCGAATCCCAAAACCATGCTTAGATCACTTATATATGGAAGATAAAGCCTGTTATTTTGCATTAAGCGACTTTTTCCTGTTTTTACTGTCCAAGCCAGTGTTGCATAACTTCTACAATCATGTCTTTCTTACCCTGATAATCCTCGGCAACAAAGAATAATTTCGCGCGTCGCGGTAACTGCTCTTCAATCAGGGAAAATAAAAAGTAATGCGCGGCCAGATCAAGCTGCATAAATAAAGTATAGACAGATCTATAGATTTGCTGTTTTTGTTCGACCGGCTGGTATTCAAATAAGAACCGTAAAATGCAATCGATCTGTTCATCAAAAATATCTTCTGTTGGATAGCGATACATTCAATCACCTTTGTTTTAATTTTTTATGTTTTGCTCTTTTTTCACAGTCAATTGAAATGAACTCATTCTTAGAGGTCATTCACCTAAGCCCAATTTGCTAGTTAATTTTAAGTTTAGTTGCTCAACGAGAAGAGTAGGCATGCAGATTTATATCTTGATTACGCAATCAGAATAAATAAAAAAGGAAGAGATCTCTCCCAAAATCTCCTCCTTAGAATTGAATCTTTACCCGATCCATTATGTCATTATTATAGTTATTCGCTTTAAAGCTTTTAAAAAGAGCCTCTTGGAAAAGAGACTTCTCAGTTGTGGAGTACTATTATTTTTACTACCCTCTAGATGCTCTAAACGAATTCTCTAGATGAATAAATCCTATACATAATAAAGATGAAAAGCAAGCAATTTGGAAAAAATTACCTATTGTTTTCATAGGGTTTTTTTTGAAGTTACTTATTCGATTTATGAATATAGGACATCAATAAAAAAGCAGGCCGAAGCCTGCTTTTATTTCAATAACTTAGCTCTAAATTTAGTCAACAAAAGTCACTTTAGCGATGGATTTTTTACTCGCTTGAATAATCAAAGTCACGTTCTCTTTCACAGAAAAAGAGGCATCAACTGGCTTCCAGTCCACTTTTACCGCACCACGACCAAGTGCATCTTTGGCTTGTGCTGCATTTTTAGTTAAGCCTGCTTCACGTAAAATTGAAGTAATAAAGATTTCGCCACCGAATTCAGCACGTGAAATGGTCACTTCAGGCGTACCTTCAGGCAATTCACCTTCAGTAATGATATTACCTGCACCTTTATGTGCATTGGCAGCTGCTTCAGCACCATGGAAACGCTCGACCAGCTCTAACGCGAGAATCTTTTTGACTTCTTGCGGATTACGGCCTTCTGCCACTTCTTTTAATAGTTGCTGAATTTCTTCAATTGACTTGAAACTTAACAGGTCAAAATAACGCTCGATCAGAGAATCCGGCATTGAAAGCACTTTTTGGTACATCGCACCTGGTGCATCAAATACACCAATATAGTTACCTAAAGACTTGGACATCTTGTTGACGCCATCCAGACCTTCAAGAATTGGTACAGTAATACAGACTTGTGGTTCCTGATCATAACGACCTTGAAGCGTACGACCCATCAACAGGTTAAAGGTCTGGTCTGTACCACCCAGCTCTACATCTGCTTCCAGTGCGATCGAGTCATAACCCTGAACCAATGGATACAAGAATTCATGAATCGCGATTGGCTGATGATTGTTATAGCGCTTGGTAAAGTCATCACGCTCAAGCATACGTGCAACCGTTTGCTGAGATGCCAGTTGAATCAGATCAGCTGCAGTTTTTTGAGCAAACCATTCCGAGTTGAACACCACTTTGGTTTTGTTTGGATCAAGAATCTTAAATACTTGTTCTTGATAAGTTTTAGCATTTTCTAAAACTTGTTCACGTGACAACGGTGGACGTGTAGCACTTTTTCCGGTTGGGTCACCGATCATCGCAGTATAGTCACCGATCAGGAAGTACACCTCATGACCCAAGTCCTGAAATACTTTTAACTTATTAATGAGAACCGTATGACCCAGGTGTAAGTCAGGCGCAGTCGGGTCAAAACCCGCTTTAATTTTTAATGGGCGATTCTGTTTTAATTTCTTGAGAAGGTCTTCTTCAGAAATAATTTCGTGGGTGCCTCGTTGAATGAGGGCAAGTTGTTCTTCAGCCGGCAGGAAATTTGACATCACAAAATCCAATACATCAGTTACTCAATTTGTGCGATATACTAACACTTTTTCAGCATATTGCAGGCTTAAGAATAACCATGACAGCGATCTATATTGGGGTAATGACCGGCACGAGCATGGATGGTGTCGATATTGTTGCTGCTTCTTTTGATCCACTCCAGCTTCATGCCACACTCACTTTGGCATTTGATCCTGACCTTCGGGATGAGCTGATGGCACTGACCTTGCCAGATGACAATGAAATTGACCGCATGGGTAAGGCCGATGTTGCGCTAGCACAAATGATTGGTCATGGTATTAATGCGCTGATTGAAAAAAATAACCTGGATAAATCTAGAATTAAGGCGATTGGCTCGCATGGCCAGACTATCCGGCATCGTCCTGAACATGGCTTCACCCTGCAAATTGGTGACCCGAACATCATTACTGAAATTACCCAGATTCCGGTGATTTCAGATTTTCGTCGTCGTGATCTGGCGGCAGGTGGTCAGGGAGCACCTTTAGTTCCGGCATTTCATCAGGATATTTTCCAGCATGACAGCATTCACCGGGTCATTTTAAATCTGGGCGGTATTGCCAATGTCAGCCTGCTGCCTGCCGGCAAGCCTGAAGAGGTGTATGGTTTTGATACCGGACCGGCCAATATCTTGATGGATGCATGGTGTTCCCGTTATACCGGCCAGCCTTTTGATGAAAATGGCAATTGGGCAGCCTATGGCACCCCGATTCGCAGCTTGCTGGATCGCTTGCAGTCACACGAATTCTTCTCCAAAGAACCTCCGAAAAGTACCGGTCGTGAAGATTTCAACCTGGAATGGCTGGATGAACAGATTGCTGACTGGCGCAATGACCTGCAATACGATGAACTGGAAGACACTCCGGAAAATGTACAGGCGACTTTATTAAAGCTCACCACCCGAGCCATTAAAAAAGCAATTTACCGCTCTGGCATGGATACCGGACAGGTTTTTGTTTGCGGTGGTGGTGCCTACAACTCACATTTACTGGAGCAGTTGCGCTGGCGCCTGCGCAAACATGAATGGAGCGTACAGACTACCGCCGATCTGGGCCTCAGTCCAACCTGGGTAGAAGCCACCGCCTTTGCCTGGCTGGCCATGCGTTTTATGAATCAACTGAATGGCAACCTACCTGCAGTCACTGGTGCCGCTGGTTATCGTGTGCTTGGCACGATTACTGCTGTTTAAATTCAGCTAATTACTATTAGCTTGCATGACTATATAGCTACTCAAAAACAGTCATCAAAAAAGGTCTGCATAAATGCAGACCTTTTTTGATTTTAAATTTTATGCTCAAGAATTTATTGCATCATGCGTTTGGCATTTTCATTTCTAAAGGCCCGCAGAATCTGCTGACCAGCACGACCTGTTGGACTCAAGCCCAAACGCTGCTGTTCCTGACGAATCGCTTGACGGGTTTTATCTCCAATCAGACCATCCACCGCACCAATATCATAGCCACGGTTTAACAGAAATTGCTGGATCTCACGACGTTCTGCACGCGAAGTTCCCGGATCATCAGTAGGCCATGTGGCCATAAATGAACCTTTACCTTGCAGGCGATCGGATAAATGTGCAATCGCCAAGGCATAACTTTCTGCCGCGTTATAGCTATAAATGGCATCAAAATTTTTAAATACCAAAAATACTGGGCCACTCGGGCCTGCAGGTGCAAGTAATCCTGCTTGAGAGGATTGTGATAAATTTCCTTGAACTAATGCCGAACCATCGGCACGTACCACCCCTTGATTGTTCCAACTACTCAAGGATTTTTTATTTCTTCGACCTTCACCGGAAACCGACATGCCTTGAGGGATCTTGACTTCAAAACCCCAAGGCTGTCCGCTCTGCCAGCCACGCTTGCTTAAAAAGTTGGCAGTTGATGCGAGTGCATCCGGAATGCTCGAAACTAGATCACGTCGGCCATCACCATCAAAATCAACTGCAAGCTCATCATAAGTCGATGGCATAAACTGGGTATGACCAAATGCGCCTGCCCAAGAACCCTTTAATTGTTCTTCACGCACATCGCCACGCTGTAACAGTTTCATAGTGGTAAAAAACTCACCACGGAAATAACTCTGGCGACGACCTTCACAGCTCAAAGTTCCTAAAGCCTGTAATAAAGGATATTTCCCCGAAATATCACCAAAATTACTTTCGACACCCCATACCGCAACTACCGTTTCTGCAGGTATACCATAGGTGGCAGCAACACGATTGAGCACCTCACGATGTTGCTGTAATTTTTGCCGGCCGAGCTGAACCCGTTCTTCATCCACCAAACCAGACAGATAATCCCAAATTGGGGTAGAAAATTCAGGCTGGTAATTCAGGCGTTCAATCACTGAATAATCAGGGCTTAAGTTTTGGGTATAACGATCATAGGTACTGCCGCTTACACCTCTAGCAACAGCTTGACTGCGCAAATTGGCGAGACAGTTTTGAAAATTATTTTGGGAGGCATAATTCGGGATATTTGAACTAGAGGTCAAATCAGTCGGCGTGACACGTTGACCATTAATAATAAGTTCAGCCTGTGCCTGTGAAGCAGCCAAGACCACAGAACCAATAAAAAGTGCAAGCCGTTGCATAAGACCCTTGAGTATTTAGATTTTGAATTATGTTTCTACCTTAGCAGCTCATGATGAAAATTAAAGCGCCAATGCGTAAATTTAAATTCATAATTCCTACACTTTTAAATTCATTTTGTAATCTTTAAATTTAAACATGAGTTATCCACAAGCCTGATTTAAATTCAAATCAGCGGGATTTTTAAATTCAAATTCAAAACACTTGCAATCAGTTTTGAATTTAAAAATTACTGGGGATAACTTGTTTCAGGAAAAGCGAGTCACGATCATCAACATGCTCTAATTACACTAGTTTTCATTTTAAATTCATTTGAATAATGGGCTAATATTTTTAAATTCAGAAACTTTGAATTCATTTATCCAGTTTTAAATTTGAATTCATATTTTTGAATTTAAAAGCGCAAGTTTAAATTCAAAGCCCGATTTAAATTTGAATTTGTTTTTATGAATTTAAATTCAAAACCACTTTCCAGTTTTAAATTCAAACTTTGATTTCAGGCTTATCTACAAGTGAATATGGCAAAATTCAGCTGTAAAAAAGGTTTTATTGAATTGTTATATTTATACTCAATTGATCAGTTTGTAAGCAATTGATTTAAAAACTGATCCGACCAATGGCAGGCATTTTTAAAGAGGCGCAATCATGCCTGAAAGCAGACAAATAAAAAAGCGATCACCGAAGTGATCGCTTTTTTTATCAGCAAGTTAAAGCCTAGATGGTCATATCTTCGCTCAATGCCAATGGATTCGGTAAAATTTTCGCCAGTTGGCGGCAAAGCACAGACAATTGCGCGCTGTCATTTGGCATCAAGGTGATGTGACCAATCTTACGGCCTTCGCGCTCTGACTTGTTGTAGAGATGCAAATGCGCACCTTCCAGAGCCAGAACATCTGCAGATTTTGGATGCTGACCAATGATGTTCACCAAGACAGTTGGACGGATCACTTCAGTTGAACCTAAAGGTAAACCTGCCACGGCACGCACATGGTTTTCAAACTGCGAACATACTGCACCTTCAATCGACCAGTGACCCGAGTTATGCACACGTGGTGCCATCTCGTTGGCATATAGGCCATTGTCTGTCACAAACAGCTCAAGGGTCAGCACACCGACATAGTTCAGATGATTCAGCAGGCGAGTGATGTATTCTTGTGCTACCGGCTGCAAGTCAGTACTGTCCGGTGCTGGCACAATCGAGTGCGACAGAATGCCGTCATGATGATGATTTTCCGCCAATGGCCAGGTTTTTACATCACCATCTTGGCCGCGTACTGCAATGATTGAAACTTCACGCGAGAAAGTCACGAAACTTTCAGCAATCAGTTCACCCGCAGGGCCCAATTCTGCCCAGGCCTGATCCATCTGATCGGCCGAACGTAAAACAAATTGACCTTTGCCATCATAACCGCCACGCGAAGTTTTCAGTACGATCGGCAAGCCCAGTTCAGCTACAGCAGCCTGTAAGCTTTCCAGTGAAGTGACCGCTTTGTACGGTGCAACCGGAATAGCCAGTTCATCAAACAAGGCTTTTTCAGACAGACGATGCTGGGCAATCGCCAAAGCCTGACGCGGCGGATGCAGTTGCTTGCTTTGCGTCAGTACATCAACATCTGCAAGTGGCGTATTTTCAAACTCAAGGCTAAATACATCTGCACTGTTAATAAAGTCTTGCAGACCATTTTCAGCTTGGCTCGAAATCACCGGACCCAAAGCAGCAGAAGGGCAGTCTGTGCTGGCTTCAAAAAATGTACATTGAATATTTAATGGAAGTGCCGCTTGCGCCATCATACGACCCAGCTGACCGCCACCAAAAATACCGATGGTTTTATCCATAATCTGTGTCTCGACTTAAGCCTGGCCTGGAATATTGTTGCTTGCCACTTTATCTGTTTGCGCTGCACGGAAATCTGCAACATTTTTTGCGATTTCTGGACGGGTCAAACCCAGAATTTGCGCGGCCATAATGGCAGCATTGGTGGCACCGGCAGGACCAATCGCCAAGGTACCGACTGCAATACCTGCTGGCATTTGCACAATAGACAGCAATGAATCAACACCGTTTAAAATCGAAGATTTCACCGGTACACCCAAAACTGGAAGATCAGTTTTCGCTGCACACATACCCGGTAAATGCGCTGCGCCACCTGCACCGGCAATAATTACCTGAATACCACGATCACGCGCTTGCTCGGCATATTCAAACAGGCGGTCTGGGGTACGGTGTGCAGAAACAACTTCAGCTTCAAATGGGACACCAAGCTGCTTGAGCATATTGGCAGTGTGTTCGAGAGTTGCCCAATCTGATTGAGAACCCATGATAATACCTACGAGAGGAGTATCTTGTGCAGCAGCCGCATTCATTGCAAATTTTCCAGAGATTAAAGTGAGAAAAAATAAATCTCGACGAGAGAGCCAAGCTTGAATAGGAGTGCGTATTATAGACTGAAAATTCAGCTTCATAAAATTTAACGGTCAAAGCAAGGCTCGATTTTTCTTGTTTTTTTATCGAATTTTCAAAAACTGGAATAAAAATAGGGGAGTAGCTGCAGTTACAACTATTTAGGAACTGCGGAAGACAAAATAGATGCATCCACACAGACACAAAGCGGCCCAGAGATAATCCAGTCTAAGCGGCTGTTTAAACATGAAAATCATAAAAGGTACAAACACCAGTAAGGTCACCACTTCCTGGGTAATTTTCATTTGACCCACTGCCAATCCTTGCTGTGCCAGTAATTTGGTCGCCGGAATCATCAGGCTATATTCAAACAGGGCAATGATCCAGCTGAATAAAATTGCCTGCCAGAGCGGTGCATCATGCGGTAAAAACTTTAAATGTCCGTACCAGGCCAGTGTCATAAAACAGTTGGCAATCACCAGAAGAAATAAAGCCGGCAGCATCTGCATGCACTCTGCAAAAAGGTCGAACTTATTTTACGGTTTATTTGGCGAAAAGATATTGCATCGCTTTGAAATTTTCTTTGAATTTACCCGTGAAACAGGATTTAAAAAATCCCACAACAAGGCCAGAATTTTCACTATCTTTTCAGCTAAAGCCTTGCTATCGTTGCTTGCAAATTGAATAAATCATGACTACAGCACCAATATAAAGTGATGGGTCAGACAGGAACGGAGTGAAGTAGATGCATCTGCATATTTTGGGTATTTGTGGCACCTTTATGGGCTCGTTAGCGCTACTTGCACGCGACCTGGGCCACCAGGTAACAGGTTCAGACCTGAATGTGTATCCACCCATGTCGACCCAACTTGAAAATGCGGGCATTACTTTAATGCAGGGTTATGACCGCAGTCATTTGCAGCCACATCCGGATCTGGTCATTGTGGGGAATGCCATGAAGCGTGGCATTGATTCGGTCGAATATATGCTCAATGCAGGCCTACCTTATATTTCAGGTCCACAATTTTTGGCTGATCATGTCCTACAAGGCAAACACGTATTGGGTGTCGCCGGAACGCATGGTAAAACCACAACGACGACGATGCTGGCGTGGGTACTGGATCAAGCCGGTATGGAGCCAGGTTTTCTGATTGGCGGTGTGCCATTGGGCTTTTCGGAAAGTGCGCGCCTTGGTGGTGGGAAATACTTCTGTGTCGAAGCCGATGAATACGATTCTGCTTTCTTCGACAAGCGTTCCAAGTTCGTGCATTACCATCCTAAAACTGCGATTCTGAATAATCTGGAATTTGACCATGCCGATATCTTTGATGATCTGGCAGCGATTCAAAAACAGTTTCATCATTTAGTTCGTACCATTCCAAGTGAAGGCCGGATTATTGCACCGATTACTGAAAGCAATATTGATGAAGTGCTGGAGCAGGGCTGCTGGACGCCTGTGGTGCGTACCAGTCTGGATGCCAACGAAAAATCTGAACTTTATGCAGAACAATTGTCAGCAGATGGTTCACATTTCAAAGTCCTGCAACAGGGCGTAGTCAAAGGTGAAGTGAAATGGAGCATGACCGGCCAGCACTCGGTGGCCAATGCACTAGCGACCATTGCAGCAGCAGAGCATGTCGGTGTTTCGATTGAAACTGCCTGTGAGGCGCTATCGAATTTTGGTGGGGTGAAACGCCGTATGGAACTATTAGGCACAGTCCGTGGTATCGAGGTTTATGATGACTTCGCCCATCATCCGACGGCGATTGATACGACCTTAGAAGGTGCGCGCAAACGTCTGGGTGAACGCAAACTCTGGGCAATTATTGAACCGCGCTCCAATACCATGCGCATGGGCAGCCACAAAGAGGGTTTGGCACATTCTGCACGTCTGGCCGATGCAGTGATCTGGTATCAACCGGAAGGTCTGGACTGGGATCTGCAACCGGTCATTGAGGCTGCGCCAAACAAGGCCAAAGTTGCACGCACACTGGATGACATTATTCAGACTGTGGTGGCAGAAGCAGGCGAAGGCGATGCCATAGTAATTATGTCGAATGGTGGTTTTGGTGGTTTGCATCAGAAGCTGATTACTGTTTTACAAGCATAAAATGGATTTAAGTAAAGTGAAGAAGCCCGCTTAGCGGGCTTTTTTTTAGCATATTAAAACGTTGATTGAGCAAAAGTGAACAGTTGTTCTGATCCTGCAATCCTATGATTTAAATATTGACCCAAAGAGCAGATTTATCTCTGAACCCTCCCTGATGATCTTTTGTTGCAATCTGTACACAAGACTCATTGCAGCGCTATATCACTCAAGGCACAATCGAGAAGAACACAGGTATCTATAGGCCTGAAAGCCAGATCATAAATCAGCCCATCGCTGTCACTGTATAAAAGCAATCGAGGCGTTCATTATTCTCGCTGAGTCAGGTCATTCTCATTCCCCACTCCATTAGAAGATGTGTCATGACAACGATGAAAGCGATGGTCTATTACGGCGCAAATGATATCCGCTTTGAAGACCGCCCAGTTCCCACCATTTTGCATCCCGGCGATGCCATCATTAAACTCGAAAAAGTCACCATCTGCGGTACCGATCTCGGGATCTGGAAAGGCAAAAACCCGGAAATTGAGCAGGAGACCACGCGAAAAGAAGGTAGTTTTAATGGCCGAATTCTTGGCCATGAAGGCATTGGTATTATGGAAGAAGTCGGTTCCGCCGTGCAGAACTTCAAAAAGGGCGACCGGGTGATTATTTCCTGTGTTAGCCGCTGCGGGACCTGTGAAAACTGCCAGAAACAGCTCTATGCACATTGCCGCAATGAAGGCGGCTGGATCATGGGTTATATGATTGATGGTACCCATGCCGAATATGTACGCACGCCCTTTGCCGATACCTCACTCTATCATTTACCCGAAGGCCTGAATCAAGATGTGGCCGTATTCCTCTCAGATATTCTGCCAACTTCACATGAAATTGGCGTGCAATATGGCGATGTCAAACCGGGCGACAATGTGGCGATTGTCGGAGCAGGGCCAATCGGCATGAGTTGTCTGCTCACTGCACAGTTTTATTCACCCGCTAATATTATTATGGTAGATATGGATGATAACCGACTGGAATTTGCCAAGACTGTCGGCGCAACACATACCATCAACTCTGCCAAAGAAGATGCCATTCAAAAGATTTTAGAGATTACCGATGGACGCGGGGTCGACTGTGCCATTGAAGCAGTGGGGGTGGAGCCTACCTGGAATATTTGCCAGCATGTCGTGAAAGAGGGCGGGCATATTGCCAACGTCGGCGTACATGGTAAACCGGTGAGTTTTGAACTGAACAAACTCTGGATTAAAAACCTGACCATCACCACCGGTCTGGTGAATGCCAATACCACAGGCATGCTGCTGAAAACCTGCTGTTCCGGAAAATTGCCCCTAGAAAAACTGGCGACCCATCATTTTAAATTTGCCGATTTTGAAAAAGCCTATGATGTCTTTAAACATGCCTCTGATGAGAAGGCCTTAAAAGTCATGATTGACATGAGCTAATCCACATCAGACAAAAAAAGTCCGCTATGCGGACTTTTTTATTTTCAGCTTTAATCCAGCAGATCAGAAATAGGGGACATAACCACGCTGCTTATAGCCTTTTGGCGATGCCAGACTGGCCTGATTTTCTTCCAGGCGATACAGCACTTTGAGGAACTCGGCAATTCCTGACTGCTGCAAGGCATGTGGATCAAATTGCTTCAAACCTAAACGTGAAAATAAAGAAGAAATTTCACTGTGTTTATGTACATATTTCATTGACCATTCCGAGAAATGGGACTGCTCTACCATTGCATCTGCAAAACGCAAGATATTGTGATGACGGGGATCCTGAGAAATGCTCTGAAATAAACTTTCTACTACTTCAGCCTGACCTTCAAGGCACTGGAAAAATTTGCCATGGGAATAATACAACACCCCATGAATTTGATGCTGAAGATTGAACTTCCGGGCAGTGGCCAAAATATCACTCAAATCTTGTAACAACTCTTGTTCAGATTCTATGCGTTCACTGGCATAGCAAAGCTGTAGCATCATGCCATCTCACTATAGGGAAGAATTAAAAACACAATTTAATCAATAATTTTAAATTAAGTCGACTATTTTTTAAGCAAATATCCGTATTTGCTTACATGGTTTTCAGTTTGCATTTCTGGACTAAAATTTTAACAATAGTGCCTAAATTATTAAACGAATATTTTCATACACCTACCATGAACATGAGGATCACTTGATGTTAAAAGATCTGATTTTAACCCTCGCCTTGTTATGTGTGTGTTTTATCCTGATCATCACTTTAAATGACTGGCAATTCAGCGCTCAAACCAATCTGCTGATCAGTTCAATTTTTATTAGCTGGACGATCTTGAAATTTGTTGGGCATCGTATTTATTTTCATGCCAGTTACCTGCTGATTATGGCAATTTTAGTGATGCTGCAACAGTTTGAAGAAATTTTCTGGGCGATGACCGGGGTGATGGCAGGTTTCGGTTTATATACCCTGTTACAGGTTATATTGATTCCTGCCTTGAAAGAAAGATTGCATTTATCTTTCGGGAAATCCCCTTGGATGGTTAAATAGTCGTTGCCGCGACATCTGCCAGACTACGGTCACGTTTAAACATGACATCCACATAGGAACATTGCGGGATGATGGTTAAACTTTTTTCACGGGCAAAATCGACCAGTACATCCAGCATTTTTCGGGCAATACCTTGGCCACGCAAGGAATCATCGACCCAGGTATGATCGGCAATGATGACTGCATCGCCCCGCCATTGATAAGTGATCTCGGCCAGGCGGCGTCCTTGATCTTCCATAAAAAATACACCACCGCGTTTTGAATCTTGATATTTGATTTCCATACGAATCTAAACCTTTGTTGTCATTTTTAAATTATAAAACATCATTAAAGCGAGGCTCTCGCTCGAACACGGATTTGGCAAAAGGGCATTTTGGAATAATCCTGATGCCGTGTTCACGGGCAAAATTCACAGCGGCCTCGACCAGATAATACCCGACGTGCTGTCCGCGTAGGCTGTCATCGACCCAGGTGTGTTCAATCACTAATTGATCTTCATTTACTCTAGAATAACTCATTTCTGCCAGACGTTTTTCATTCGGCTCTACAAACCATAAACCTCCAGTGTCTTGTTGCTGATGCTCGATCAACATGCCGATCCTCTCCTTGTTTTTAAGTCAGATTGACATATTTTTCCCTGCACTATTGTTAGATTTCTTTTAAAGGATTGTGAATCTATCCTTCTGACCAATACCGCATTCTGCTTAACAGGTTTAAACTACCGGCCGGTTCCTTTTATCAGATGTTTATGTCCAGCTCTTCTTCCACCTCTTCGGTGACGCGTCAATGGGTCTGTGTGATTGCTTTAGCCTCTGCTGCCTTTATTTTCAATACCACCGAATTTATCCCGGTGGCGCTATTAAGTGATATTGGTACCAGTTTTTCCATGTCACCCACTCAGGTCGGGTGGATGCTGACGATTTATGCCTGGGTTGTGGCGCTGCTGTCTTTGCCAATGATGTTACTGACCAAAAATATTGAACGGCGCTTTCTGCTGATGGTTTTATTTGCGGTGTTTATTTTCAGTCATGTGCTGTCCTATTTTGCCTGGAGCTTTAGCATTCTGGTGCTGAGCCGGATTGGTATTGCCGTGGCGCATGCGCTGTTCTGGTCAATTACGGCGTCGCTTGCCGTGCGGGTTGCGCCAAAGGGCAAAGAGTTTCAGGCACTGGGCTTATTGGCTACCGGTACCGCCATGGCGATGGTTCTGGGAATTCCCTTTGGCCGGATGATCGGGGAGGCCTATGGCTGGCGCAATAGTTTTGCCTTGATCGCAGTTGTAGCGGGCGTAGTCTGCGTACTGCTGGCCAAAACCTTACCTTTATTGCCAAGTGTCAATTCAGGATCACTCAGCAGTTTAAAAAGCTTGCTAAAACGTCCCAGCCTGATGCTGGTCTTTGCGCTTACCGTTCTTGTGATTAGCGCACAATTTACCGCCTACAGTTATATCGAACCCTTTGCGCTGAATATTGCGCAATTCAGCTCTGCACAGACCACCAGCTTATTGCTGATTTATGGCGGTGCGGGCCTGATCGGGTCTTATGTATTTGGCCGCTTTGCACCGCATTTTCCCCGACTCACCATTCCGCTATTTACGCTCGGGCTAGGGATCTCGCTGCTGTTATTGCTGCCCCTGTCTCAGGGTGTAATTCAGCTCAATAGCCTGGCGTTAATCTGGGGCATCAGCATTATTGGCTTTAGTCTGGCCTTGCAAGCCAAGACCTTAAATTTGGCTTCTGATGCAACCGATGTCGCCATGGCAATTTTTTCAGGTCTGTATAATGTCGGGATTGGCGGCGGCGCCTTACTTGGCGGTCTGGTAACGGCACATATCGGATTACATAGTATTGGCTGGGTAGGAGCCATCTTGGCCAGTCTGGGTTTTCTGATCAGCTTATATCTGATTCAACGTTCGGATTTCCTAGTTCAGAAAGCACCTTGAAGCATGATTTTTGTAAATGAAATTGTAGTCTTAGCAAAAATCTGTCATGCTTGCTGCACATTGAGCCATCGCTCAAAAAAAATTTAGTTTGAACAAGGGGAGTAGCCTCCTCCAAGCGTTTAAGAATGAAATTTCAATTTTTAAACGTGTCAGAATATCGTCATTACACTTTGCAAAAAGTCGGTATCTGAGCATCTTGAAGTCACACTTTATATAAAAAAGTGGAACAGTAAGATGTAGGCAAGACCTTGATCATGTTGTTATAGATGTTTTTCATCTGGCAACTGGTCAAGGTTTTTTTATGGCCAGTCGTCCGATGTGGAGAATTCACATGGAAACCATTGGTACGCTCTGGCTGTATCTTATCTTTTTCGCGATTGTCGCAGTCATGCTGGTAATCGATTTTGTCGGCTTTAAGCATCAGCATGGTCAGGAAGTCAAAGTCCGTACTGCTGCCTACTGGAGTATTGCCTGGGTCAGTGTCGCGACTTTATTTGGTGGCGGCTTATGGCTGTATCTGGAACAGACCGCAGGCACGGCAATTGCCAATGCCAAGGTCATGGAATACTTTGCCGGTTATCTGCTGGAAAAATCCTTGGCGATTGATAACGTCTTTGTCTGGCTGATGATCTTCGCTGCCTTTACTATTCCACCCGCACTGCAACGCAAGCTGCTGTTATATGGCGTACTGGGTGCGATTATACTCAGAACCATCTTTATTTTTATTGGCGCCTGGTTCGTGCAGGAATTCTCCTGGATTTTGTATATCTTCGGTGCGTTCCTGGTGTATACCGGCTTCAAATTCCTGCGTGGTCAGCATGAAGAAGACAGCAATATTGAAGATATGGCGATTCTGAAATGGCTGCGTAAGCATATGCGTATTACCCCGCAACTTCAGGGCGACAAATTTTTTGTACGTCAGAATGGTTTGCTCTGGGCAACGCCGTTGTTCCTGGTCCTGATCCTGGTTGAAGCCTCTGATGTGATCTTTGCCGTCGATTCTATTCCGGCTATTTTTGCCGTCACCACCGATCCCTTCATTGTCCTCACTGCAAACCTGATGGCGATTTTAGGCCTACGTGCAATGTTCTTCCTGCTCTCGGGCGCAGCCTCAAAAATGCATTATCTGCCTTATGGCCTCGGGATCATTCTGGTCTTTATCGGCTTTAAGATGCTGATGCTGGATGTGTTCCATATGCCGATCTGGATTTCTTTGAGCTTTATTGTGATTGTACTGACTGTGACCGCGATCTTGTCGATTCGTCATAGCAAGAGGCATAACGAAACCACCCTGTAAAAAGTAATCATCAAAAAAGCCTGCATCAGCAGGCTTTTTTTTATTGTGCTATCAGGGATAATTTAGGCCATTTTTGCAAAAACTGTTTGCTCAGCATGCGTTGCTCAAGCACGGCATAACTGACTAAATTCGGATTCCAACGCAGCTTTAACTCAAATAAATCTGCTAAACCGAAAGGAGCAATCAACTCCAATTCATCATCTTTCAGGCGCAGTGCCAAGGCCGTGACAGTTTCTGGCCATAATGACAGCGCATGACTAATTGAAGTTAAAGGCTCAATATTTTCATTTTGATCGGTACGATACCACTCATGTACAAAGGCTTGATTAGTCACATCCCAACGGATATCTGGAAAATACTCTTTTAACCGATCTGCAAGTTGCTGTTCTATAACGCGAGCCTGCTCATTTTCATCATAGAAAATCACATCGACCTCAGTATGATTTATTTCATATTCCCATCCATGTAAATGCGCCCAGATCACATGACGTAACACACCCGCTGCGACATAAGCGTCAGAGTGTAATTGTGCTAACTGATGCAAGATGCGCATTAATGTCGGCTGCGCACGTACGATCTGTTGAAATTGATCATAATAATTGGATGGGGTCATAGAAGAATCGGGATCGCTATTTAAATATGAATGTTCATACAAACATGGCAATTTTTTCAGCTACAATCAATCGAAAAAATTAAAAGCGTAGGTTTAAAATGTCTTCTGTAATTGCAACGACAGCGATCCGTGGTCGCTTCCTCGATATTCAGAGTACAGTTGCCCAAGCACGTGATATACACGACCAAGTGCGATATGTAGAAGATGGTTTAGTCATCATTCACGAAGGTAAAATCCAGTGGTTTGGTCCTTGGCAAGAAGGGCAGTCACGACTTCCTACCAACGCTGAATTAAAGCACTATCCAGATCAACTGATTGTTCCCGGTTTTATCGATACCCATATTCATTTCCCGCAAACAGAAATGGTCGGGGCGTATGGTGAACAACTACTGGAATGGTTAAATACCTATACATTCCCCACTGAAATCCAATTCCAAGATGCATCCTATAGCGAAAAAATTGCCGAATTTTTCGTGCAGGAATTGCTTAAAAATGGCACCACCACTGCACTGGTCTTTTGTACCGTTCATCCTGAATCCGTAGATGCTTTGTTTAATGCGGCGACCACGCGCAATATGCGTCTGATCGCAGGTAAAGTCCTGATGGATCGTCATGCACCGGAAGCACTCACAGATACAGCAGAAACGGCTTATATAGATTCTAAAACGCTGATTGAAAAGTGGCATGGCAAAGGACGTAATCTGTATGCGATTACCCCACGCTTTGCACCAACTTCAACACCTGAACAATTACAAAAAGCCGGGCAGCTCAAAGCCGAATATCCGGACGTGTATGTACATACCCATTTAAGTGAAAATAAAAATGAAATTGCTTGGGTCAAAGAACTCTTTCCTGAACGTGAAGGTTATCTGGATGTGTATCATCATTATGGTTTAACCGGGAGCAAGTCCGTCTTTGCACATTGTGTGCATCTGGAAGATAAGGAATGGGATTGTATGCATCAGACCGACTCCGCCATTGCCTTCTGTCCGACCTCAAATCTATTCCTTGGCAGTGGCTTATTTCCCCTGAAAAAAACTTGGGACAAAGGGGTCAAAGTCGGCTTAGGCACAGACATTGGAGCAGGAACATCATTTAATCAGCTGCAAACCCTGAATGAAGCCTATAAGGTGCAGCAGTTACAGGGCGAAAAACTCTCCTCCTTTGAGGCCTTGTATCATGCCACTTTAGGCGGTGCCAAAGCCTTGAGTCTGGATGATCGCCTGGGGAACTTTAATATTGGCAAAGAAGCCGACTTTGTGGTGCTGAATCTCAATGCAACTGCCTTACAGCAGTTACGCCAGAGCAGAGCTAAAAATATTGAAGATGCATTTTTTGCACTGACCATGCTTGGCGATGACCGTAATATTGCAGCCACCTATGTCTATGGAGCAGCCATCTATGTCAAAGCAGCATCCAGTGAATAAACCGAAAAGATCCCACCGTCGCCAATACTTGCTCCTGTCTGCGATGGCGCTGGGCTGTGTTTTTTTACTGAAACGCGATTCAGCCGCGGCTAAAAAATGATTACATTTACAGCCAGCAAAACAGGTGCATCTCTGTTAGGGATGTATTAAAATTGCGACGTATTCAGGTGTTGCAGGTCAACACCTTTTTTATTTTGCTATTTTTACTTTTTAGGTATCTACCCATGACCGTTCAAATGAGCGTAATGATTTCCGCTGAAGAAATTCAAGCTAAAGTCAAAGAGCTTGGTGCTCAAATCAATGCACACTATGCCAATAGTGACAAAGAACTTGTGCTCATCGGTTTATTACGTGGTTCAGTAATTTTTATGGCTGATTTATGTCGTGTGATTTCAAAACCTCATGAACTGGATTTCATGACTGTGTCCAGTTATGGCGGTGGCACGGTATCGTCACGTGATGTAAAAATCCTGAAAGATTTAGACGGTGAAATCCGTGGTAAAGATGTGTTGGTGGTTGAAGATATTATTGATTCAGGCAACACCTTGAGCAAGGTACTCGAAATCCTGCAAACCCGTGAACCTAACTCGATTCAACTGTGTACTTTGGTAAGTAAACCATCGCGTCGTGAAATCGATTTGAAGGTCGAATTTATGGGCTTTGAGGTTGAAGATAAATTTATCGTGGGTTATGGCCTAGACTATGACCAGAAGTACCGTCACCTGCCATTTATTGGTGAAATCGGTCTTTAAAATCAGGTTGAAAAAAGTGGCATAAGCCACTTTTTTTATACCTCAAATAGACAGAAAACCGGGAACAAAAAATAACATCTCGTTTCAGGATTCAACTTTTTATGATTCTGACTTTGTTTCAAGATGATTAAACAGATGTGAAAACAAAGACATGATAAGAAGGAGTATGCATATGTGGACAATTATTGTGGCGATCGTCATTGGTTTTGTAGCAGGTCTGATTGCACGTGCCATTCACCCGGGTAATGACAAGGCAGGCTTTATCATGACCACCTTGCTGGGTATTGCCGGCTCCTTATTGGCGACTTTTGGTGGTCGTATGCTCGGTCTATATTCGGCAGATTCCGCAGCAGGTCTGATTGCTTCCGTGATTGGTGCTGTGATTATTCTGTTTATTTATAATATGGTGACCAAACGCCGCACGGTCTAAATCAAGTTGACGCTGACTGGATCACCTTAATAAAAAAGCACCCAATGAGGTGCTTTTTTATATTGAACGACTGATATCTTTATTTAATTTTTATAAATTGAATTCTTTAAAAATCTGCTCAATCTGCTCTGCCGGATAGGCGCCCATTACCTTAAAGCCATTGGAAAAAATAATCGCAGGTGTCCCATTCACACCCATAGACTGAGCCAGTTTTTTATTCCGCTCAATCGGATTGGCACAACTTTTTTTCGATTTAGGTTGAATCCCTTGAGCAATAAGATCTTCCCATGCCTGAGCTGGATTAGACTCGCAATACACCTGTTTTGAAGGAGCAACCGACTGGGGTTTTAAAGGAAGAATAAAGGTATAAATGGTCAAGTCATTCAGTTTTTTCAGCTCTAGCTCAAGCTTTTTACAATACGGGCAATTTGGGTCAGAAAAGATCGCAATCTGACGCTTACCCGTACCTCTTACACTTTTCACAGCATCCTGAAGCGGTAATTTTTTCCAGTCGATACTATTTTGTTTTAGCATTAAATCGCGGGTCAGATTATGTTGATCCTGAATCCGCAGCATCGGGCCGGCAATCAGATGTTTGGCATCTTCATTTAGATAAACCACTTGGCCCTGCATGGAACCGCTATAGATGCCTTTCATCTCCGTGGTTTGAATATTTTCAATTTTTAAATTGGGACTGTTTTTTGCCAAGTTAGCTTGTACCGTATCAATATTGGCAAATGCGAAGCTTGAAATAAATGTACTTAAACTAATGATCAGTGTTTTTTTTAACATGAATGTTCTACATGAATTGGATAAGAATATGCTTCGATTCTAATCGCTCTGCTTTTAAATTTCTCAAACATTTATGTTACTGTTTACACTCAGTTAAATAAGCTCATAATGTTTCACGTGGAACATAATGCATAGAATTATATTGAACTCCAAGATATCTAAAAAAAACACCAATAATCATAATAAATAATTGTTTTATATAATAAAAATATCTTAAACAATAAGCTTCTTACTAATTCAACCTTGACCGATTTTCTGTATCCATTCTAAACTGCAGATACTTTCTATTTTCCTCGCTACGCCCTGACATGGATTGGCCAAGGATCAACACTATAACGGCATTTTCATGACAATAACGACCAGCTGGCGACCGTTCTTGATGGTCAGCCTGGCTTTAATGATGGGAACGATTGGCACCGCTTTGGCCAGTCCGCTTTATCCGATTTATCAACAGCTCTGGCATTTGCTGCCCAGCCAGATCACCTACATTTTTGTCGCCTATATGTTTGGCTGTCTCTCGACCCTGTTGTTTTTGGGCAGGACCAGTAACAGCATCGGATTTTTACGGACCCTGCAAATTGGTCTGGCACTGATCACGTTAGGTCTCATCATTTCCGTTTTTGCCCAGAATGCACTGATCCTCTCGATTGGCCGCTTTATTATTGGGATTGCCTCGGGCCTGATGACCACTTCTGCCATGATGGGTTTAATGCATACCATCCCAGAAAGCCATAAACACACTGCACCACAACTGATTTCAATCATCACCGCAATGGGTTTTGGTTTGGGACCCTTGGTCGGTGGTGTGATTGCGCAGTTTTCCGCTGCCCCCTTGATAATGCCATATTTACCGGTGATTTTGGGCGCCGTGCTGTGTTTGATTGGCCTGTTCTGGATCAAAGCACCCAAGTTTGAGGCGCAGCCCTTTAGCATGGCGCCTAAACTGCAACGACCTGAAGCGCAGTTTCATCGGGTGTTTATGATTATTGCAGTGACGGCTTTTAGTGCCTTTGCTGCCTTTAGCCTGTTTGCTTCACTGTCGCCATCTTTTGTCCGCAATATTTTACCTTGGCATGGCCCTCTGGTCAGTGGGCTGGCCATTACCAGTATCTTAGTGGTTTCAGTGATCGTGCAATTTATGGCCAAAGCGGTTGCAGCGTCCAAATGTCTGAATATCGGCCTGATGATGATGTGCTTGAGCCTGATGGTTTTAGCGCTATGTATGTATTCGAAAATCAGCCTGCTATTTTTTATCAGTGATATTTGCTTTGGAATTGGCCATGGTTTTGCCCTGATGGGTGCTTTTGCCCTGATTCATCAAATGACCAGCTTAGACAACCGTGCAGCCGTCATGTCAACCTATCTGTTTATTGCCTATCTGGGCACTATTGTCCCTATCATTGCCGTGGGTTATCTGGCCGATCATTGGGGGCTGGATTTCGCCGTAATCAGCTTTTGCATCGCGATTAGTTTGCTGTGTTTTGCGCTGTGGTGGGCTTATCAAAAATCCCGCCTACCAGCCTAAAAAAAGCCCTCAGTTGAGTAATGCCAGTCAGTTAAGCAGACATTAGAAAAATGTAGTAAAAATGAGTGTAT
>JQCU01000597.1:0-344 GCA_000761495.1 Acinetobacter idrijaensis | reverse complement strand
CTTCCGATCTGACCATCCATAGCAAAATCCAAACCAACAACTTTCTGTATTTTAACTGGACGAATATCTTTCTCATATTCTGTCAAAATTGAAATGTAGTATTTGCCTGTCTTTGTTTTAGAAATAGTGCAAGATTTGATTTTATAATCAGCAGGTATCTCTCTATGCTGTTTCATTTTTATTGGCTTTTTGATTTTTGGCAGTTTGATATGACCATTTTCTAGCTTAATATTTCCGTTGACCATATTAGTTGTATAGGATTGTTTTGCTTTACGATTTTTGAACTTTGGAAAATCCGCATTTCCTTCAAAGAAATTCTTATAAGCAGTCTGTAAGTTCATTTG
>JQCU01000596.1:0-212 GCA_000761495.1 Acinetobacter idrijaensis | reverse complement strand
CAGTGGCTGGTTGTTGAAGTTTTTGGGGAGAAGGGGCGTCAGCACCGCAGCGCGGACAGCAATCCGGAGATGGTGGAAAAAATGGCTGCCAGATATCGTCATGCCGCCGAACTACACTGGTCCGCAACGCTGGCAGAAATTGAACGGGTAAAGCGGCTTTATCAGACGAAAATTAAGAAATCCAAAAAAGAAGTGGGTTGACTGCCATTGTT
>JQCU01000595.1:0-687 GCA_000761495.1 Acinetobacter idrijaensis | reverse complement strand
ATGATTTTCCCTTCAAAAAAGCTTAGAGACCGAAAACTCTATTTACTAGCCAAACTTCTCCTAGAATATTACCGTTATAAAATAATGAAGCTTGTCCTTTGCGTAGAGCACGCATAACCTCAATTCCTTTAATTGTGGCATAAGCCGTTTTCATAGACTTGAATCCCAACGTAGCCTTGATGATCCGTTTGAGCTTGCCATGATCACATTCAATCACGTTATTCTTGTATTTAATCTGTCGATGGTCCAGGTCTTCAGGACACTTTCCTTCCTGTTTTAGTCGCGACAAAGCACGGCCATAGGTATGAGCCTTATCAGTGTTTATGACTCGTGGAATCTGCCATTTTTTGACATGATTCAAAATTTTACCAAGAAAACAATAAGCTGAATGAGTATTTCGTCTAGCAGAAAGATAGAAATCAAGAGTATGGCCACGTTGGTCAACTGCACGGTATAGATATGCCCATTTGCCATTCACTTTTACGTAAGTTTCATCCAGATGCCATAAATGTCGATCTGTAGGATTACGCCAATACCAACGTAAACGTTTTTCCATTTCTGGAGCATAACGCTGAACCCAGCGATAAATTGTGGTGTGATCAACATTCACTCCACGTTCAGCGAGCATTTCCTGAAGTTCACGATAGCTGATGCCATATTTACAATACCAACGAACAGCCCAAAGAA
>JQCU01000594.1:0-314 GCA_000761495.1 Acinetobacter idrijaensis | reverse complement strand
GTTGCCGCACGCTATAACCTGTTTTCCGGGATCGATAAAAACAAGAATATTCAGGCTGCCGAACTCAAACGCTCTGTTACAGAATTACTCACTGCACGCACCCAGCAAGAAATTGAAAATCTGATTTATAAATCTTATAGCGAAGCACTCAGTGCACAGCAAAGTGATGCACTTCTGGCACAAAACTTGAAAGCCGCACAGGAAAATTTACGCATCCAAGAATTGTCTTTTAAAGAAGATATGGGCACCGCCACACAGGTCATCGATGCACAAAATATGCTGAGCGGACTACGAGCTGAAACTGCCTTGAATGC
>JQCU01000593.1:0-31129 GCA_000761495.1 Acinetobacter idrijaensis | reverse complement strand
CTATGATTCGTATAGCCTGTATATTTATTTGGTGCAAAGCCAAATGAGGACACACCCTAAGCTAAATGATTTATAAAACGCTTAATATTTCACTTTTGTATCAGAACATGCTGAAAGAAAGTATAAAAAAAATCCCTCATCATGAGGGATTTTTTTTAATCAAACTTATTGGCCTGGCAGAGGAATATATTGTGAAGCACTGTTTTGTGCCTTACGTTCAGTCACCACAACCTCTAGGATCATGGTTCTTCCTGCCCGCTCAATTTCAATCTGAATGGTACTGTTTGGCTTTTGCAAGGCCACAAAATTAATCAGATGTGAGGCAGAACTAATCTCTTCCTCATTTACTTTCATAATCTTATCGCCACGCTGGATTCCAGCCTTGGCAGCAGGTCCATCAGGTAGCACTTCTGCGACCGTCACACCTTTTTCTTTGGGTTGCAGGACATCATCACGCTCTGCAGGTAATAAGCTGATCCCCAACCAGCCACGAACCACACGGCCATCTTTCAAAATGGCATTCATCACCTGCTGACAGATTTTGGCCGGAATGGCAAAACCAATCCCCAGTGAACCACCAGACTGCGAGAAGATTGCAGTATTCACACCAATTAAATTACCGGCGACATCAATCAGCGCACCACCCGAGTTACCCGGGTTAATTGCAGCATCAGTCTGCACAAAGTCTTCATAGGTATTAATACCCAAGTCTGAACGGCCCGTTGCCGAGATAATCCCCTGCGTCACGGTTTGCCCAACACCAAAAGGATTACCAATCGCCAGAACCACATCACCGACTTCATTGCCACTGAGTTTAAATGGCAGAACTGGCAATTGTGTCAGTTCAATCTTGATCACGGCCAGATCGGTATCCGGATCAGTTCCGACCACCTTGGCTTCAGCACGACGTCCATCCTGCAAAGCCACTACAATCTGATCGGCCTGCGCAATCACGTGGTTATTGGTCAGGATATAACCGTCTGGACGTACAATTACACCCGAACCTAAACTGTTTTCATTCGGGCTTTGTCCATACTGGTCAGGCAACTGATCGCCAAAGAATTCACGAAATACCGGATCGGTCAGTAAAGGATGCGCCTGTTGCTTGACTTTTTGGGTAGTAAAAATATTCACGACAGCGGGTGCTGCCACTTTTACAGCAGCACTATAGGAGACCACGCCTCCTGAGCGCGACGTATCAATCAACGGCTCTACTTTTTCAGCAGGCATTTTGACACCATCTGGCGCAACTGGTGCCTTTGGTTTTTGTAGTTGTTGCCACCCCAAAAAACCGATAATGACTAAAATCAGTAACACCCAGGGTAACCATGTAAAGGTGCGGCGCACGTTGCTATCCTCTAAAATATTTTAATTCGTTGATGACTAAGTAATTTGTGTCCTATTGTAATGCGAAATACATAACTAAACACAAAAAATTCCACAGAGATTTGTGCAGCTTTAGTTACAATTAGACCTATAGATAAATATGGGCAAGTTTTTAAACTTACAGGAATTTTATGGCGAATTTGAACGATATTATTCAATGGTGTGACCAAACTTTGGCAGCACGTGAATTTAAGGACTATGCACCGAATGGCTTGCAGATTGAAGGCAAATCCGAGGTGAATAAAATCCTCTGTGCTGTGACTGCTTCCCAGAGTGCCATTGAAGCTGCAATTGAGCAAGGCGCAGATTTATTGCTGGTTCATCATGGCTATTTCTGGAAAGGAGAAGCCTACCCAATTACGGGAATGCGTGGTAAACGCATTAAAACCCTGATTCAAAATGATATTTCACTGGTTGGCTATCACCTACCTTTAGACAGTCATCCAACTCTGGGAAATAATGCTACCATTGCGGATTTATTAGAACTCGAAAATATCGAACAGCTGGATCCGAGTGAAAAACGTCCGATTGGCAATATTGGCTATTTAAAACAGCCAATGAGTCCGGAAGATTTTAAAAATTATGTTTCAGAAAAGCTGGGCTTTGATGCGATTCATCTGCCTGCAGACAAAACTCAAATCCATAAAGTCGGTTTCTGTACCGGCGGTGCGCAGGATTATATTCAAAAAGCGGCACTACAGAACTGTGATGCCTATATTTCGGGCGAAGTGTCTGAACGGACCTTTTATGAAGCTCAGGAACTGAATGTGCATTATTATGCCTGTGGCCATCATGCGACTGAAAAATACGGTGTGCAACGCCTGGCCAAGGCTATTTCAGAACAGTTTAATATTGAGTATGATTATTTCGAATTAAACAATCCGATTTAATTCGACTGACGTTTATGATCAGTGGCTTTATTCATATATTTTCAGGCTTTATTCTGTATTGTTATTTATACACGATGCCCATTTCTGCCCGATTATCTATTACAATAAAGCCACTTATTGTTAAAACCCAGCAAAATGCAAGGAATTGAAAACATGACAACCATTACTTTACCAGCATTACCTTATGGCTACGAAGATCTTGCTCCACACATCAGCAAAGAAACTTTAGAATACCATCACGACAAACACCACAATACGTATGTGGTTAACCTGAATAACCTGATCGCTGGTACTGAGCTTGAAGGCAAAACTCTAGAAGAAATTATTACAGCAACTGCTGGTGATGCTTCTAAAGCGGGTGTTTTCAATAACGCGGCTCAAGTTTGGAACCACACGTTCTACTGGAACTGTATGGCTAAAAACGGCGGCGGTAAAGCAACTGGTACTTTGGCTGCGAAAATTGACGAAGCATTCGGTTCTTATGAAAAATTTGCTGAAGAATTTGCTGCTGCTGCAACTACTCAATTTGGTTCAGGTTGGGCTTGGTTAGTGGCTGACGAAGTAAACGGTCAGCTTTCAATCATGAAAACTTCAAATGCTGATACGCCAATGGCGCACGGTAAAATTGCAGTGTTGACGATTGACGTTTGGGAACACGCTTACTACATCGATTTCCGTAATGCTCGTCCTAAGTACATCTCTACTTTCCTAGAAAGCCTAGTAAACTGGGATTATGCAAATGCTAAATATGCAGGTCAGCCTGCAGGTGTTGAGAAATAATTTTTTATTTCTTTGCTAAACAAATCACCCATTTTGGGTGATTTGTTTATTTTTAGGCACTAAATGAATATTAATAAAGCAAACAATTCATTTCTTTACATTAATTGATTGACGACCTGGTTATTCATCCCTAAAATGCCGATCAGATTCTCCAATAGCTCAGTCGGTAGAGCGACGGACTGTTAATCCGCAGGTCCCTGGTTCGAGCCCAGGTTGGAGAGCCATCTATTCTTCCATAGCTCAGTCGGTAGAGCGACGGACTGTTAATCCGCAGGTCCCTGGTTCGAGCCCAGGTTGGAGAGCCAATCTATTCTCCCATAGCTCAGTCGGTAGAGCGACGGACTGTTAATCCGCAGGTCCCTGGTTCGAGCCCAGGTGGGAGAGCCAAGATTCTGAAGAAACCCACTCATTGCGAAGTGGGTTTTTTTATTCTTCCCTTTTGTGATCTGTGTTTAATTTGAGTCAGTTTATATTTTTTGTGATTGGCTGCCTGGCAACATTTGCATTAGTTTGCCTGCTCTTTCCGCACCTCTTCACCCGTCAAAAGAAATTCTATCCGAAGCGCGTCATTACTGCTTTTGAAAGCAGGATGTTTACACGTCTGAAAGATGCCTTTCCCCATCATCATATTCTGGCACAAGTCGCGTTTAGTGCTTTGATCACGCACGATCAGATGAAAATGCGTAATCAATTTAATCGTAAAGTCACAGACTTCGTAGTACTTGATCGTGAATATAATGTAGTGGCGATTGTCGAACTGGATGATCCGAGTCATATTGGCAAAGAGCAGGAAGATGCTGAACGTGATGCGATGCTGATTGCAGCAGGCTATACCGTGATTCGATACACCCAGATTCCAACTATCAGACAACTGCAAAGGGATTTAAGATAAGTTAAGCGGCAATTGCAGTACTTTCCGGTGCAGCTTGAATTGGATTGATCAAAACCTCCTGCTCCGCTTTTAATTTCTCGGCAGCTTTTAGTGCTTCAAAATTAGCCAATCCTTGTCCAATTTAGCGTCTCATCACAAGCATTCTCAGTTAAACCTGCCTTTCTGCAGGATTAGGGTGATAAAGTTTAAGTTATCGCTCTATAATCCTTTCGAAAACAAAATATAAGTCAGATGACCTGATTGGCCTGTTTCATTTCTAGCTATCATCACCTTGCTTATTTTTGGCGTTGTTTTTTTATTCAGTGATCGTTTATTTATGCAAAATTCTATTCGTATTGGTATCGCGGGTTACGGTAATCTTGGCCGCGGTGTTGAAACTGCCATCCAGAAAAATCCTGATATGCAGCTTGTCGGTATTTTTACTCGCCGCTCACCAAGCAGCGTCTCTCCTTGCTTTGCAGAAACTCAAGTGTATAGCATGGATGCACTATTAAATGAGTTTAGCGATAAAATTGATGTGCTGATTCTTTGTGGCGGCTCTAAAGATGACTTGCCACAACAGGCGCCTATCTTTGCAAGTAAATTCAATACTGTAGATAGTTTTGATACGCATGCACGTATTCCGGAATACTATGCTGCAGTCGATGCACCCGCCCTTGCTAACAAAAAAACAGCCATGATTTCTATTGGCTGGGATCCTGGCATGTTCTCGATTAACCGTTTATTTGGTGAAGCGCTATTACCAGATGGCGAAACTTATACCTTTTGGGGTAAAGGCTTAAGTCAAGGCCATTCAGATGCGATCCGCCGTGTACCTGGGGTGAAAGCTGGTGTTCAATATACCATTCCATCTACTGATGCGATTGAACAAGTTCGCAGTGGCGTACGACCTGAGTTAAGCACCAAAGATAAACATCATCGTGACTGTTATGTGGTCTTGGAACAAGGAGCTGATGCAGCAACAGTTGAACAAACCATCGTCAGCATGCCTGATTATTTTGCAGATTATAATACGACTGTGAATTTTATCAGTGAGGAAACTTTACTGAAAGATCACCAAGATATGCCACATGGCGGTTTTGTCATTCGTAGTGGTAATACCAGTGATGCACAAAAACAGGTGATTGAGTTTTCTTTAAAGCTGAATAGCAATCCAGAGTTTACTGCAAGTGTTCTAGTGGCTTATGCCCGTGCCTGCTACCGTCTGAATCAAACTCAGCAATATGGTGCCAAAACAGCCCTAGATGTAGCACCTGCCCTACTTTCAATTAAATCTTCAGAACAATTGCGCAAAGAATTGCTTTAAGATGATTTAAATATAGCCACCGATCGGATGATGGGTGGCTATATTTTTCCATTCTAGAATACGGCTTGCCTAATTACTAAGTATCGAATATCTACAGTCAAATCATCGTTTGCAGAAACCCATGCAACTATCTACTACACAGACATTTGCAGTATTAGACAAGTGCAAAGGGATTCTAGATAGATTAAGGTGCTGTTGCACTACTTTCAGACGCAGCTTGAGTTGAATCTGCCTTAACATCCTGCTCTGCTTTGAGCTTTTCCGCAGCTTCTCGTGCTTCAATACGCGCAATCATATCTGCCTGCTGCTGCTTGTATTTTTCCTGATTTTTAGCATCACTATTCACTGCAAGAAATGCCATACTAATTAAAAATACCGGAATACAAAGTGCAAGCGTACCGAAGATCAATAGCTTTTTGATACTGCGGGGCTGTGGCTGCTCAGACATAACAAACCTGCTTTGACAATCATTTAACTTTCGCCCCTACTATAACAAATTAAAGCTCTTGCTCAAATTTTGAAAATGCGAAAATAAAAAAGGAGCCCTAGCTCCTTCTAATATCTTCGCTTTTATTTTTACTTCGCTGGCATATTTTCTTCAATGAATTCTACAAGCTCTGTATTTTTTAAAACGATTGCTTGAGTATGTGATGCACCATCAACTCCTAGGAAAGTCACATCCGTACCCAAAGCCGCCAAATTCTTTTGCAAGGCATCTGTAACATCATAAGGTACTGCCATATCTTCTTTACCCTGAATAATCATTACCGGTACATTTATTTTTTTGGTAGCAGGCTGATTATCCCTTAAGAAATTTTTCACAGATAAATTTTGATCAAAATTATCAGTCAGCCCTGGATAGTCCACCACTGTTTTCCCAGGATTTTGCTGTAACCATTGATCTATATCCGTACTAAAAGCTGTCATTAAATTTTCTAAACACAGACCATTTTCACCAGTAGTACCTTCAGCACGTTCTGCAACCAGCTCAGATGTGCTTTCAAAGATATCTTGATAAGCAAAATTTGGCTCATAGGCTTTTATTCCAACACCGACATAGGCTGCATAGGCAAGAAGTTCTGAATAAACAGCTTTCGCAGTTCCTGGTTGAACGGCACCAGCACCTTCACCTAAAATCAATTTATTTAAAGCTTGCGGTGCAACTGTACCAATAATATAGCCCAGACTAGATGCAGGTGCTGCTGCAACTGCTGCTTTATAATTTGGATCATTCCCTGCAAACTCTGCTGTACCCAAAGATGCATGTCCACCCTGTGATTGCCCCACAGATACCCATGCACCATTAAATTTATCGCCTTGCTGCTGCTTAAACCCTTTCACTGCATAGATTGCAGATTGTGCGGCACTCTTTAAATGCAGATAAGGATGAATCCCTCGAGTTCCTAAACCCTCATAATCAGGTGCAACGATGACATAACCTTTGGCGAGTAAACTCTCGGCAATTATTTTAAACCGTGGATTAAGAATATTTGAACTTGGTGCACAGCTATCACCACTCCCAACAGTTCCATGCTCCCACACCACTACACGCCAACCGTCTCTCGGTTGTGGAGTTCTAGGATAGATAACCAATGCTGTAGCTTCTGCTGTATTTCCCTGCACATTTGGCATGTTATATCGCATAACTCTAATACTTGATGCTTGGGTTATGACATCCTTGGTATAGGCTTGTTCACTCAAAAAAATCTTTGGCTGGGGGACAAAGATATCATTGTTATCATCATCGCCACACGCAGATAAAAACAGTACTGAAGAACACAGTACGCCCAACATTAATTTCTTATAACCATTCTGCATATTTCTATCCTTTTATTGTTATTCCCTATCTCTTTTATCGAGATCACTCAAAATTAAGCATAAAAAAAAGCATCCTTATAGGACGCTTTTGTTATTAGCCGATAGATGGTTAGTACCAAAGAGCCAGAAAAATTCCAGAAAAGATTATGAATCCAATCCAGCGGTTATGCCTAAACGCCCAGAAACACAAATGTGGATTTTTATCTCGAGTTTTAAACCATTGGTAAATAAAATCAAGAGCAACAACAATTAATGCAGCCAGACCAAATGGAAGCAATAAATTTTCTAGCCACAATGCAGCACCTATCAATAAAATACTACTAGCCTGCAAAGCGCTAATGATCTGAATATCATATCGACCAAATAAGATCGCGGTTGATTTCACCCCAATCTTTAAATCGTATTCACGATCTGCAATTGCATATTGGGTATCATAGGCTACGGTCCAGGCCAGATTACCAAAATATAGAAGCCAGCAGGTTAAATCCGGCGTTTGTCCAACTGCGGTATAAGCCATCGGAATCGACCAGGAAAATGCTGCACCCAAAAAGACTTGAGGTAAATGGGTATAGCGCTTCATAAAAGGATAAATAAACGCTAAAAATAAAGCCCCAAATGACCAGTAAAAAGTTTCGATTGGCAGAAAAAATAGTAGGCAGGCACTGGCAGACACCAAAACCAGAAATACCATCACAGCTTCTTTGGCACTGATAATCCCAGTCGCTAGCGGACGGTTTTTAGTACGCTCCACATGTGCATCGACTTTACGGTCAGCAAAATCATTAATGGCACAGCCTGCCGCCCGCATAAAAATCACACCCAAAATCATGGGAATTAAAATTTCAATACGTGGCATTCCCTGAGCTGCAATCCACAGCGCCCACATGGTAGGCCAAAAAACCAGTTCAGTCCCAATCGGTTTATCAAAACGACAAAGATAATAATAGGCGCTAAGACGCTCACGCCAGGTGATTGCTTGTGCGGTTGCCATAAAAATCAAGCCCGTGAATTTTGTATAAAGTGTTCAAATGCCGGTAAAAATGTTTCTTGTACGATAAATTTACAGCCGTGCCAAGTATAGCAGCTCTGACGGGTCCAGCCCTCATCTAAAAGTACCACCCGGCGCTGGCACAGTGGATTAGTGCGCTGAAACAGAAACCAGCCAATCGGTTTGGTGCCAATATGCTGAAAAATTCGGGCTTTTTTTTGCAGGCTTAAAATCGGAAAGATGCTTTTGGCTTTCACCCAAGGAGACTGTTCCGAGCCGTAGAGATAACTTTCACGCACCCAGGAAGTATGCTGATGTGACATCTGCATCCATTTGGCATTGGCAAAGCCTAAACGCTGAAAATGCTCTTGAATTGGCTCGACATGGAATTGTCCTTGCGCCAAATCGGTCAGTTGTTGCGTGAGTGAACCCGATGCATACAGCCACGGTTTTAACTCAACAGGCAGAGTTGACAGCAACACACGCTGATTTTGATTTCTAGAACGACTATTCATTGTTAACAGTTATCTGTTTTTGCAATGATTTCATATTTGCCTTGTGGGGTTTTAATTAAAATAAAACCTTCAGCACTCAAATAAAATGATTCTGGATAAGCATAATCCAGCGCTATTTCAGGATTTTTCAGCGCCACAAATTGAGCCTGCTTATAACCCTCGGGAGTCCGCCCCACTTCAAGATAAGTCACTTCAGAGAAGTTCAACTTAAAACCTTTGTTATGATCTTTTGGATCAATCCATGGATAAAAGCTGGTGTGCTTTTTACGTTGTGCCATTTAAGCCCATCAATCATTTAAAATTATAAATAGATGATACAAAAAAACCCGCGACATGCGCGGGTTTTCTTCGCTTTAATTCGTGATGAATTACAAGCTGTAGTACATATCAAATTCAACTGGGTGAGTAGTCGTGTTTAGACGACGAACTTCTTCAGTTTTAAGCTCGATATAAGCATCAAGCATTTCTTTCGTGAACACGCCACCTTTTAACAGGTAATCATGATCCGCTTGAAGTGCTTCAAGCGCCATATCCAGGCTATGCGCCACTGTAGGGATTTTTGCTTCTTCTTCCGGTGGAAGATCGTACAAGTTCTTGTCAGCAGCTTCACCTGGGTGGATCTTGTTTTGAATACCGTCAAGACCAGCCATCAACAATGCCGCGAAACCTAGGTACGGGTTCATCATTGGATCTGGAAAACGCGCTTCAATACGCTTGCCTTTCGGGCTAGACACGTAAGGAATACGGATAGATGCAGAACGGTTACGCGCTGAGTAAGCAAGCATAATCGGTGCTTCGAAATGTGGAACCAAACGCTTATACGAGTTTGTAGAAGGGTTAGTGATCGCATTCAAAGAACGGGCATGTTTAATTACACCACCGATGAAGTACAATGCCATTTCTGAAAGGCCTGCATATTCATCACCAGCAAACAGGTTTTTGCCGTCTTTAGAGATCGACATATGCACGTGCATACCAGAACCGTTATCGCCAACCATTGGTTTAGGCATAAAGGTTGCTGTTTTTGCATATTGATGCGCAACGTTCCAAACCGCATATTTGAACTGTTGAACTTCGTCTGCTTTACGCACCATAGTGTTGAAGCTCACACCAATTTCTAACTGGCAAGAAGCAACTTCGTGGTGATGTACTTCTACACGACCTGGACCCATGATGTCTTCGATACGCGCACACATGTCTGCACGCATGTCATGTGAAGAATCTACAGGAGGAACTGGGAAGTAACCGCCTTTTACGCGTGGACGGTGACCAGAGTTACCGCCTTCGTAGTCTTTGTTAGTTGACCAAGCAGCTTCTTCAGCGATCAATGTATGGCGCGCGCCAGACATGTCGATTTCCCATTTTACTTCGTCAAATACGAAGAATTCTGGTTCTGGACCAAAGAATGCAGTGTCACCGATACCGGTAGATTTCAAATATTCTTCTGCACGGCGCGCAATCGAACGTGGGTCACGATCATAACCTTGACCAGTTGATGGCTCGATTACGTCACAAGTTACAACAACTGTTGGCTCTGCAAAGAACGGGTCGATAAAACCTGTTGCCGCATCCGGACGTAAAATCATGTCCGATGCTTCGATGCCTTTCCAACCTGCAATTGAAGAACCGTCAAACATTTTGCCGTCTTCAAATGTATCTTCATCAATACTGTCTGCTGGGTAAGTGACGTGTTGCTCTTTACCCTTGGTATCAGTAAAGCGAAAATCGACCCATTTTGCGCCACTTTCTTGTATGAGTTGAAGGACCTTGTTCGCCATGCTCATTTTGCTCCGATGTTTTTGTTGCACCCGTGAAGTGCGTGTTAGCAGTTGATAGTTATTAAGCAATTACCGTACCAACTTTTAAAAGTATAGATAAAATATTGAAATCTTTATAAGAAATCATGAAGTGACAAAAATACTTTGCGGCTATTATACTAGCTGCAAAACTAAATGCACTATATTCAAGCATTCTTCATTTATTTTATTTCAGCTTTATTTTTTAGCGCACCTAAATAGTGCATGTATCTATAAAAATGTATAAGAAACATAGCTTTTTATAGCAAATATGCTGCTTTTTCTTACTTTTGTTATATTTTTACTTGTTTTTGGCTAAAAATTGAGCTTTTTTTAGTAGATATCAGTAAAGAAAATTTTGCGATTCATTTGGGATTGTATGCCTATTATGAGGCATTTTCTTTAAATCTACTTTCAATAGAAAAGTTTATATAAAGCTTAATTATTCAAGTGATGTTTTTTTCATCAAGCATTTTACCTCTCTTTGACCTTAATTTTTTCATTTTTAAGTTTTACTCTAAAAAATAGCCTTTTAAATCTTTCTATGAGTAAGCCTATTACTTTAAATCATTATAAAATTTTATTTAATTTTCTACAGGTTTTTAAAGCCAATAAATTGAGCGAAATTGTTGCGCCGAATGGGGCTATTTTTTGCTATGATGAAGCGTGCTTTATTTTCACACAATGAAATCAATGATTTAGTTGTGTCAGGCAAGTGCTTGCAACACGTATAAATAAAGTACGATCTGGACCACATTAGCACAGTTAAGTGCATTAATTTCAATAGGTTAAGCTCATGCTTTTAATGATCGAGAATTATCATAATAATTAAATACTGTAAAATGCCATTAAATTAAAATCCCTATGTCTTTATTATCAAGCCTTTCCAGTTAAATACCATAAAATAGAATTAAATTGTATTAATCGCTTTTGTGAGTAATATAGTGAGTAACAATATTTAATCTCTTGCGTTACTCACATGCTTAACGATACCAAGCTAAAAAAACTAAAACCAATGGAAAAAGCATACCGCATTGCCGATCAAGGCGGACTATGTATTGAGGTTCGCTCTACCGGTACAAAGCTTTGGCGTGTACGCTATCGTTATGCAGGCAAGGCCTCAATGATCAGTCTAGGTGAATACCCTATCGTAAGCTTAGCAGAGGCACGTCAAAAGCAAGACGAAATCAAATCACTGCTTGCAAACAATATTGATCCAGCTGTGCATCGTCAACAAGAAAAGGCTGCCATGCTTTGTGATGAAAACAGTTTCGAGGCAATTGCCAAGGAATATGCTGCGGATCGTCTAAAGGATAAATCCCAAACCTATGTAGATGCTTTTCATCGTGCAATGGAAAAGGATATTTATAAAGTTATTGGGCATAAAAATATTAAAGATGTGACCTCTGCTGATGTTTTGAAAATTATGCAGAATACAGTGAAGCGTGTTAAGGATCAGGATAACCGTGGTACTGGCGAAGTCACAGCAATTGAAAACAGGAAGAAGATTGGCTCTGTGATGAGATATGCCATTGCGACATTAAGAGCTGAGAATGATCCAACCTATGCGGTGCGTGAAGTTATTGCACGCCCAGATGTAGAGCATGCGAGACCGTTAAGCCTGGCCGAGCGGAAAGTATTTAGAGCGCGGATCGATAGTTATGGTGGTGCCGAGTCGACGGTAAATTCTATTTTATTTTTGTTCTATACCATGCTTCGCACAATTGAGGTGCGCCGACTGCAATGGTCATTTATTGATTTTGAGGAAAGGACTATTACTTTTGAGAAGCAGACGCGAGAGCAGTTGAAAAAAGGCTTGCGACTGACCAAGAAAAATAGAACACATGTGGTTCCAATGTCTGAGCAGGTTTATCAACTTCTACTTAAACAAAAGAAGCTCACTGGCCGTAAGAGATATGTTTTTGAAGGTGTTTATAATGGCGGGATGATGCCAGCTACTACAATTAATAGAGCGCTACAGTACATCATGCATGACGTTACAGCACATGATTTTCGGGCCACGGCATCTACCCTATTGAATGAACTTGGCTATGATGAAAAGTGGATCGAAACCCAACTGGCTCATGCTGATGAGAATAAAACCCGCGCATCTTATAACCATGCTAAATACTTAGCAGATCGCAGAAAAATGATGCAGGATTGGGCTGATATTGTGGATGGGTGGAAGGATTAAATAACCCCAACACATATCCCCACATTCACATTCGTCGCAATTGAGTGAGCTGTGCAGCTCTGGCTAAGAGTCTTTACCAAGTCAATTAGTACTGTAACCGTTCATCCGAAATATCATAATTTTGCGTCACTCTATGACGCATCTTTGAATTTAAAAGATTTATTTTATTTGTTTGATTTTTATCGAGTCTTTACAATCTTGATTATTGTTACAAAAATCAAGGAGTCGTAAAGTTATGAACAGTACTCATGGGGGTTTTCGAGCCGGGGCAGGTCGAAAAAAGTCTGAAGAGACTAAAGTTATTCGAGTGCCCGAATCTAAAATTCTTGATATTAAAGAATACCTAGAATCTCTTAAAAAAGAAAATGAAATTAGTGATATCCGTCAGTTTGATCCTGTCACAAAAATAGAAATACCCTTGGCAACCGAACGCGTTCAAGCTGGATTCCCCTCGCCCGCTCAAGATTATATTGATAAAAAAATCGATCTGAATGAGTACCTCATTAATAATGCGAATGCTACTTTTATTGTTCGTGCGGATTCTCTTTCTATGCTAAATGCAGGAATTGATATTAATGACGCCTTGGTTGTAGATCGCAGTATTCAGGCTAGGCATAGAGATATTGTGATTGCCAGTATCGATAATGAATTGACAGTGAAACGGCTAATTATTGATGCGAAAGGTTGCTGGTTGAAAGCTGAGAATGAGGGTTATCCAGATATTCATCCCCAAGAAGGTCAGCAATTTGAAATCTGGGGTGTAGTCACAAATGTAATCAAGAAATTCAGATGAGCTATAACAATGAAATATACGCGCTCATTGATGTAAATAATTGCTATGTAAGCTGTGAGCGCCTATTTAATCCTAAACTTAAAGATGTGCCGGTCATTGTTCTTTCAAATAACGACGGCTGTGCAGTTGCACGTTCCCAAGAAGCAAAAGATCTTGGTATTAAGATGGGTGTTCCCCTATTCCAGGTTAGGGATATTGTCGAAAAACATAATGTACAGGTACTTTCGAGTAACTATGCTTTGTATGCTGAAATGTCTCAACGTTTCCATTCGATTCTGGCTGATTACGTGGCGCCAGGTGAGCAGGAAGTTTATTCGATTGATGAGTGCTTTTTAAGGCTTACTGCCTATTCTGAAAATTATGACCTGGTTGAATATGCGCAAAATATGCGACAGCGGATCTTGCAGTGGATCGGATTACCGGTTTGTGTCGGTATTGGTCGATCAAAGACCGAAGCAAAGCTTGCCAATCATATGGCTAAAAAAGCAAAACGCTTCAATGGTGTTTGTGATCTGGTTTCTATGGATCCTAAACATCGTGATTATTTTTCTAGTCTGATTGATGTCTCCGAAGTTTGGGGAGTGGGTCGTCAGCATAGTAAAAAACTAAAAAGCTTAGGTGTTAATACTGTTCTGGATTTAGCTAGGTCTAATTCACATCAAATGGGAAAACTATTTTCTGTGGTGATGCAGAGAACTGTAATGGAGCTACAAGGCATTTCCTGTATTGAGGTTGAGTCCGCACCGGCAACCAAAAAGCAGATTATTTCATCACGCTCATTTGGCGCTCGGGTAATAGATATCCAATCATTATCTGAAGCAATGAGTGATTATCTACAGAATGCCATTAAGCGGTTAAGAGAGGATGAATCTCTTTGTGGTTGTGTGATTGCTTTTGCCCAGTCCAATCCTTTTGACAAGAACAGACCTTTCTATAACAAGTCGATCAATATCGGATTTGCTGAGCCGACTGATTGTGCTGCCGTCATGAACCGGGCTGTAATGAAGCGAATGAATGAGCTGTTTCAAGAAGGAATCGCGTTTAAGAAATGCGGTGTAATTTTGACTGCAATTGAGCCAAAATCGACATACATATATGACCTTCTATCTGATAGTACTCAAATAGAGAAGAATGAGAAACTTCAATCTGCCCTTGAACAGGTTAAGGTGAGATTTGGAGATAAGAAAATAGCAATTGGTCCATGCAAAATGCATGGTCGAGCATGGGCAATGGCCAGACAAAATCTGACTCAGAACTATTTTAGTTGGGAGGGGATCCTGAGGATTAATTAACAACTAATTACTTATTTTAATGATAAACAATGCCCTCAAATGAAGGCATTTATCTATTTTATTAGAATATTGCTTTCTGGTGAATCATTCAGTTTTATCTAATGGTTTTCACAATTGTAGCATGACGCGCTTTGCAGTCGTTATATTTAGCCACTACATCAATAGACCAGACTAAAGCAACCTTACCCTGCCCTGATTCTAACTTTTGCAAATCAGGACAAGGCTCAAGGAGGCTTGCTGGTATCACCGGTGATAAGTGAGTTGATTGCTGACACGCCATCATCATCAAAGCAATGGTTGAGATACACAGGACGATCAATGATCTTTTGCACTTCACGTGTAACCGTTTCGACTTGCACGCCCTGCTCTGATCTTTTTGCTTCATAATCGGAACTCATCTGGTTAATTTGATTTTGTTTTTCGGTTAAAGCTTTGAGATGCTTTTGCTCAATTTCTTGAATTTTTACTGTGCATTGTTCACCAGCCTTGCGCAGCTTTCCGCTTAAGTGATTGGTGTAAGCAACTTGCCCTAGCCATAAAAAGAAAAAGACCGCAATTGCGATCCAGTGTTTATATTTCCATAATAGATTTAGAGTCATTTTAAAAATAACTCCATTTCAATTTTCCTGCGATTCACCAGACCTTGCAGGCGTTTGCCACGAGCATTTACCCATAAGCCAAATTGATCAGCTGCCGCCTTATAATTTTTCTCATTCAGCCTTTTGACCAAAGTGGATTCTTCAAATGCGGTAGGTCCAATGTTATAGGCCAATGAAACCAAGGCATCAAACTGATTCTGATTGATCGGAACATTGACTGCGCTATTGACGGTTTGCTCGAATTTTTTCAAGTCATGTTGCATGTAGCTTTTGGCTTGTTCCAGTGTGCAGGTATCCCCTTTTTTGACACGAATACCATTTGGGTGTTTTGTGGTGCCATAACCAATGGTCCATACACCCACGCCATCATCGTAGGCATTGAGCCGTAGGCTTTCAAAATTACGGATCAGATCAATACCACTTGGGCTGATATGCATTTCATCCGTAGCGATACCCAGCATACTGGTGACATCATCGTAAGCAGTTGCAATCAGTTTGTCAGCAGCATCAACCTGTTTCTGGGTGAGTTTTCCGCCGCTAATCTTTCGCAAGAAATCAAAAATATGTTTCATGGGTTGTCACCATCTTTATCCGTATTAAAAAATTTAGGACGTGCACCTTCTTTCCCCCAGATATAAAGCTGTCGAGTGAAGAGTACAAATACAATGCTTACTGTGGTGTAAAAAAGTGTGCCGGCTGGACTTGGTGAGTAGTCATCTTTAACAAAAAGTGCCACTCCAAAAATAATTGACAGCATCAAAAGAAAATCGATGTGCTTTGGCAGTTGAATTTTTGGATGAAATACCATGACTCCAAACGAAATCAGAAATAATACCAATGCCGTCTTACTTATGATTAGCAGCATCTTCATTCTCCTTTTTGACTAAACCAAGAAGTCTTGATCGAGCCAAACTTAATAATGCTTCAGCTGTACTCTTACCAGCAGCACCCAAGACAAAACCAAATAGTTCAGGGTACTTGCCATTTGCAAGAAACAAGCTTGCTGGCTCAGCAAAGACCACACATAAAATGAAGCCAGCAAAGAATCCTATCCAGCGATCCCGAGTCGGCTCCTTACTTAATAGAAAGCCAAAAGTCGCACCCAGCACACCCGTAAAAAGGATGTGTGAATGGTTCTTTATGCTTTCTAATACCTGACTAAGAAAGTCCATATACATCCCCTTTAGCCATACATCCCCCTAAATTATTGACATTAAAAAAGCACCCGAAGGTGCTGTTATTTTGTTGATCATTAAACTTCTACTTGTGAATGCTGTCCGGTTGGTGCAGGTCGCAAAATGATTTGGTTTGCAATAAATACCCGGACCCCTAAATTATATGTGGTGCCTGATGTGCAAAGCACTGGACCGGATCCACCATCAATCTGCACCCGATACTCTGGATGCCTCACTGATGTGATGGTACCGATGTATTCAGCATGAGTTGGATTAAGTAATTTTTGCAATTCAAATAAGGGATTCGTCACGACTGATACGCTCCACGGTAATTGTTTCATTGACCTTTTCATGTGAAAAGCTGCCTGAAACTGAATCAATCACACCCCACCACTGGCCACTAAATGCAATCGTTTTACCAGGTAACATCTCGCCAATTTCCGAGCTCACCGGAATGTCAGCGAAGGTGTGCAACTCCTGAATATTGGCTTTGACCAGTTCATTTTTGCCATAACTCGCACCCGACACCACATTAAACAATGGCCCCGTAACTGTTTCTAGCGGCACATCACCTGATGTTCCTCGTTGCTGTACTTTTAGGCTTTCACCACTGCGGCTATTCACTACAGTAATGGCATTAAAGTCAGCAATATATTCATCGTTCTGTTTGATGTTTTGCTGCATCACCAGGCTTTCTGATAACAAAATATCATAGTCATCAACTGTCATCGTATCCCAGTAGCCTTTCTGGTACCGGGGTAAAATAGTCAGTGTGTTGCCTACCTTCTGGCTATAGATAAAGCCACCGCCTGCATCAACCACCTGCTTTATTGCATCGATTGGCGCAAGTTCTGCATAACTCAGGCTTTCAACCGGTACGATCCAGCCCAATTCATCAATCAGTTTCCAATCCAAACTGGTACCGCTATTTGCTCGATCCAGTTCAGCCTGAACCAGCTGTACAGAAGTTCTTTCGTTATCCTGGATAAACGAACGTAAAGGCCCATATTTATCAGAATTTAATGCAGTCACACTTCGACCCGGATAGGTATATAAAACACTAGCAAAGCGCCGGGTTTCTTCTGGATCTTCCAATAAAATATGATGCTCAAACCCATTAATCATGACCTTTAGAATCACTGGCTGACCATTGACGGGTTGCAGCTTTTCTTTTTCCGTATGAGCCACGGTAATGGAGTAGGTCCAGCACCATTGAGACCGGCTGGTACTGTAGGTGCCATCCATGGCTTTAATCTTCTCGCCAGTATCCAATCGCTCGGCTGTTAATGTGTTCACGATATACCACCAGTTTCTTTTCGGCAGTGCTGGAATACAGTCATCTGCACCAAAATTTAAAACAACATCATGTGAATCAACGTCATGACAGAGACAGATAAAATTTAGATCTGTGCTGCCTTCATATTTAGGTATTTCGGGCTTTGGCCAAGGTAACACCGGATGTTTGCGATAATGAATCGCTTTGGCCTGATCCCAAGGCAAATCCGACTTGGTGATAATCTCAAGGCTTTTACCCCACTCAAATGAAAAACGATGCTCAAAGACTTGGGCTACTTCATGTGAATAAGTAAAAGTCTTACGTCTGCGGATCATTTCCTGCCAGACCGTTTCCCGGTTATGCCGCAGCTTGATTGTTTCTTCATGCACATAGCGCTGATGAATAAAGCGCTTATCACCCTCTTCCCAGATTACATACGCATCAGAACTCAAACCAGTGGCTTGCTCATAAAAGGATCTAATCGCCCGGGTTAAGGATCCTGCCTGCTCATATTGGATATCTGCCTGATTAGAAATTACCAAGCCCTGCTCATAAAAAAGAGCCTCATTTGAGACTCTTAATATTGGCTTGGCCCAAGGGATTTCTGTGACACTCAGACATGCAATTGCTTTCTGATATCGCATGTCAAAACCATAGGACACACCCACTAGATGATTGATATCGAATAACGTTTCAAGTTGAGCATTAAATCCAGTTTGAATAACTGCATCAACTACGCAATATTGATCAATTCTAACTGTAGATAATTCAGCGATAAAACCGGTTTGCAGTTGTGTATCTAGCTGAGCAGACTGGCCTGCAACAGCATTAAACTCAGCATTAAAGCCCGTATTAATCTGGGCATCCAATACGTCGTTACCATCACTAACTGCGTTAAGCTCGGCAATAATCCGTGTATTAATTACAACATCTAGAGAAGCAAGATTTTGGCCGTCACTGCCGAAGTTAAGATCGGTAGAGCCTGTGACGGGATCTTTAAAGTTAAGGTTTACCTGGTGACCATCGGGTGGAATATAGTTCGACACATGTCCACCTCATTTATGTTGATGGTCGTAGGATCAGTGAATTCATCATGAGGGTGCTACCCAGCACCAGATCAGGATTGGCCAATGTGATATCGGATCCAACTGCAAAGTCAGCAACAGCTTTCCCTTCACCGTTAAATAGACGTGCCCAAACTGCGGTACCTGACTTTATAACTGTGGCCGCATCAGTCTGATTTAGTTCTATATGATCGGTATGTACCTGTTTGATTGAGGGATTAGGCAGCGTCAATGTAACCAGTCTGGCGCTATTATTTGGAGCTACACTAACGTTTACAGGCTTCGCATCTTCATAAAAAATAAAGGTAGCATTTGCGCTACCTTGATCTAAGAAATTTGCCAGTGCCTGAAGTTGCACCAGTCCGGCAGCTAAAGAGGTTTGAATCATTTTGGCACCACGTTATCTTGGATGACTGCGTTGAATTGTTGGTTTTTATCAAAAGCAACAATGAAAGTTTTTAAGTCTGTATTTAAGCCTAAAAACTTGTAATTGCCATTTTGGTCAGGTTTTCGCACTGCAATTGGTTTTAAATTCGTTTTATCATATAAAATCACTGCCGCACTCTCATACTTCTCACCAAGCTTTTTAACTGAACCTTGTATTTTTGCAAGTGTATTTTTAGAACCAAAATTAGCATTAAGATTGGTATTTATAAAATTAGAACTAGGAAAAGCACGTCTTAATACTGGCTTCATTCAAGCTCCCCCAAGTAAAAATACAAATTAGCCGCTCCACCACCCGATCCATAGGTATTATCACAAACATACATTGATGCACCTGCAACCACTGGGGTAGTGTTAATGACTCCTCGACTATTTCCCGAGTAACATACATGTTTGAGCGCCCCTCTTAAAAATAAATCATCATCATAAATTGGGATTTCTAAAGCCCCAACATTTGAAGACCCAAAAAGATTTGAAAGTCCAGTATTGTAGTCAGGGACTATTGGTGTGGCACCCACACTGTTGTACAACTTAGTGGCAACATCATACTTTGGAACCAAAACTTTACATGCTGCTGCGCTGTATGTAGTAGGCATTCCCCCGGTATTGTATAAGCTGTAGTTTGTGCCTGCAGGAATACCTGCCCGGTCAGGAACTGCCAAAAACCATGCAGGAATAACATCATCAGCGAGACATGTATTGATCAAACCAAATCCTTTTAATGATTTATTCCCTACGGTACTCGTATGCCTAGTAACCTCATTTAGAAGATAGACAGCATGTTTATCACCACATAAAGAAAAAGGAGCCACACCTGTGTTGTTTGGTGCTGTAGTTTCATTAGCGGTAGCATAGCCCACGGTTCCTAACCCCCAATACAACTTACATCTCCCGCGCACAACTGATGTACCCGTACCTGTGATTTTCCAGTTTTTTGCTGGATCGCCCGGATCAAAGGGCAACTGCAACACACTTGGATTCTCATAATCATCTATGTGATCCATGTGTTCGAGCAACCCAATCATTGCGGATTTTGCATAGCTACTTGTGTATGTGCCAGTTGCACTTGCAATACTTTCATCAACACGAATATAAGGATGTTTTGCGGTTGGGTTTTTGGCACGATAAACACGCTTCACATCCCCTGTATCGCGAAAAATAATCTCGTAGCCAAGAGATGCCAGCTTTCCCGTGCCAATTGCAGTAATTGAGCGCTCAGTAATATCTAACGCAGGCTTTAAAATGAGTTGCGTGGTATTTGGTACACCTTTAACGCGGTATTTCTGATTAAGAGAAGTTGGAGTAAAGCCAGATAGCTCAACCACCTGAAATAACATTGTATTATGTGCTGCATATAGTGTGATATGTACATCACCTTGTGCATCAATAGTTGCAGCTGTGATTTGAGTAAAATCAATGCCTGTCACCAATGCTTTATCGAGCAGACGAATCAAATCTCCCCAGTTATTACCCAGCGTTAAGCCATTTAAGTGGCTAAAATATTGCACATCTACATCTGTCGCCATTTTATTTGATCCATAAAAAAGACCGCATAAAGCGGCCATATTTGATTTAAATTTTAAACAACGCGATCAATATCGCCACGCAACATGATCTGGAACTGATCTGAAATTACTGAGGGTTCCGATTGCTTCACTGTACGAATCACCCAGACCGGGAAGTTTGCAGCAATCGTATTGAAGCGCAAGACATTACCGTTTGCCCAACCTGCACCCCAACCTTCTTTCTTGATAATGAAATACGGCACACCCGTCACCGGGTTTATTGGTGCATAGTCCGCATTGGTGGTTCCTGTACCAATCTGACCAGAATATTCACCCACACAACGAAACGATTGTGCATCGGTAAAGATTAACGCCCAGCGTTCCTGAATCGCGCCTTTGTTGGTGATTTGAAGCGGATATAGTGAATCGTTGTAGTTCGCCAAAATGCTTGAGCTTGGCTCATCTGCCCAAGCATTGCTCCATGAACCTTGCACAAACTTGCGTGTATAACGCGCCTGCATATCACCAATGACTAATGCTGAACCAACAATAGTATCCACCGCATCATAGTTATGGGTTAAAGGCTTGGTAAAGGTTAGCTGGCCATTGATCTGGACGTCACGGATCAGCCCCATGTCTTGATAGCGGTATTTCACTGTCAGCGGTGCAACCAGATTACCCAGTACAAAGTCACCACCGAGCGTCACACGGCCATAATTATAATCAACCGTGTACAAATCGAAGGCTACTTTCGTTCCGTTGGCATCTTCTAATTCTGCCCACGAAATACGCTGATCACCTAGATCGTATGTGGTTCCTGCAATCGCACTTGGTAATCCCTGAGACTTGCTTGAACTGACAATGCCGATACCACCAATCCGAAAGATTGGCACCCGACCGTCAATCGGCAGTCGTGTGGCGGACAAGCCTAGAATTTCAGAATCCAACGGAATATAGGTATAAGCCACTGCGTTATAGCGCACCGATGAAGCATCGACCCAAACCGGAACATTGATATAACGTCCATCCAGACCATCATATTCAAGCAATGGGTCATACCAGTCATGCGCTTCAATTTGTGCGCGGTTGGTTTCAGTGATTTTGGTTTTGGTATAGAAGTAAATCGTGACAAAACCATTTTCCCAGTTCACCTGACCATGTGCCCGGCTGGTTTCAATTACGCCATTTTCATCAGCTGTCAGTGTCAGTTGGCCATGTTCAAGCGTTCCCACCACCACCGTTAAAGATTGTGGACGGATTGGCATGATTGGCGTTCTGAAACTGATTTTATTGACTGGTAGCAGGTCGGTGGTAGTGGTCAAGGATTCCAAAGTAATCGTGTTATCTGCATTTGGGGTCCATGAGTCAATTTCAACAATCCCGGTACCATATTGGATCACCCCGGACTGAATCCCGCTATTATTGGCTGGATTTACATTGCGATACAGCAAGCCGGTACGATCCAGAAAAGTATCAGCGCCAACTTTGAATCGCGCTGAGCCTGTAAGGATTTGCTCATCAAAACCAGAAGATAAATCCAGCTTTAACTTATTTGCAGTCACCGTATGTGTTGCTGAGTTAGAGCCTGATGTATCCCGGTATTTCACTTGAACATCAACAGCATTAAAGGCTTTCAATTCAACCTGCTGACCTTGAATGTCTGACGTTTGTGGAGAATAAAAAGACATATTTCCTCGCTAGGCAGCCGCATAGGTAGCCATAGGTGTAAAGGTTTGCACAAATCTGCTCGCTGTACTTTTTGGTGTAACTTCAACTGCACCGGTGGCATAGATAATGGTGCCTTGCACTTGACCACGGCTATTCACTAAATTCCCCATGGTGGCATTCACCGGCACATCTGTCAGGGTTACAGATCCTGTAATCCCCTCACTGCTGTGAAGTGGAATTTTTAGCTCAACACTATTTGGCTGAATTGCTGGTCCGGTACCAATGGTAAAGGTCAGCTTTTGATTTGCAGGCGTAACATCCATCTTGGTTTGTTCAAGTGAGGATCCATAGTTATAGATCACGGAGAAAGCTGTTCCTTTTTGAGGCAACTTGTTTGGAATGATCTTGCCAATCCCGGTGGCATAATTAATTTCACCTGTAGCATCGCCAGTAAACTTGCCTTGAGCATTGGAGGTTGCCGTTTTCTCTTCACCTTCAAGCATCCAGTTAATTGTGATACCCGGCAATACACCTGGTCGACCCAAATCAAACTCAAATGCAGCTTTTTCCACACTTAAATTAGATCGCACAAAAGTGACAATCGGTGTACCCCAGTTCAGCAGGATCGGCGTATCCACATCCGGCAAAGCACCTGTGGTGAGTAACCATGACCCAGTTTCATAGTTGATCATGCCTGAACCAAACGATGGGCTCGAGGCTTTTAGCTGCCCCGAGCCATCATCCTTAAGCTCATAAAACTTGCCCTGACTCATGTATGAAATTGATAAAGCGCCCGGGGCTGGAATCGGAATTAATACCCCGGTCCAGTTGGTGCTCTGGTTATTTTGAGTCACTGGAATGGCATGGCTTTGATAATACTGATTCGGTGCAGCTGCAGGCTTGAACGTGATATTCAAACTTACAGTGCCGGCTGGCGCCGCTGCAGTCCACTGAATTAAACCACGCTGATAATCAATCGTACCAACTTGAGTGCCTTGAGTATTTTTAAGTAGTCCGCCTTGGTCGGTGATCTGCTGGCCTTGCAATGTGAAAGCTACACTGGATGGAATCACTGCTGAACCGATATACAGGTTCTGACTCACCCCAATAGTCATGCCGGGATAATTGACCGTGATCGTACCTTCATTACCCGCGACCAGCACCACGCTTTCACCTGCAGCATTCACATCGATAATCGGTGTTTCGGTCTGGGCCGATGGAATCAGCTGGGCAAAGATACTTTTGGCATTGACCGTAAATTCACCTACATTCGCATCAGATGCCAATGCAGTCGATGAATAATACAGACCAGTATCAGCAACAATCGTATCCCGAATAATGGTTTTGGATTTTTCACCGTTGTACCACTGACGCGCTGATAATCCGACAAAGTCAACCTCAAGAGCATCATTCAAGGAATACGTGGCAACCTTGTATTCAACATTTTTACCATCGATGACCATGATTGCAGTACGGGTTTCAACCTTGGTAATACGCACATACTGCTCACGCTCTAAGGCCTTACCTTCATCACTAATCAGAACAATCGTGTCACCTACTGACGACTCAGTTTCTTGCGGAAACATGGCCACTTGCAGTGATGACATGCCCTGCCAATGAGTATCCAGTGGGGTGCCGGCAATCTGACCGCCTTTGGCTAAATAGTTTTCCACCCGGTTTTGAGCAGACTGGCGTTCATCCGTCCAGTTCTTGGTGCTAAACAATAATGCTGAGACATTTGGATCTTCTGGTAACTCAGATACAAATACCGTTGCACCCATGAGCAAATCAGTGTCTTCAGTCGTAACTGCAGGAAAGACCTTGCGCATGGAGACATCACCCATGGTCCGATCCATCTCCGACACATCATTGAACAGGTTGTTGCTGATGCCATCTTGCACCACAACACCAGAGTATTTACCACCGCCATCAGCGTTGTCCGTCAAGCGTTCAGACTTGTAGATCACTAAATCCTTGGTTTCAATCGCCATCGTCTAACTCCGTAAAGCGCAAGGTCACATTAAAATAATCATCCAGTGATACCGCTGGAATTCCTTTCACCGGTGCAGCCTCTAAAGCCCCATCCTGGTGGTTAAATTTGACGGTGAATTGTCGGTTGTCGTGTGGTTGCTCAAACTGCAGTTTGAAATTTTCTTCCTGCAGCTTGGACCACTCCAAGACAGCCCGTAGTTCACGTAGCTTAATCCAGCCCATTTGCGGATCTGCTGGTTGCAAGGTAATTGGTCGGCCAGACTTCTTTTTGCCTTCCTGAATATGCAAAGTGCCATCCATGGCATAGGCCTGATTCTGCTCAATGGCCTTCCATGAGAATTCATCAGGCCATAAAAAACCGTCCTCTAATGGGACGGTTTCGGATGTTGCTAAGCGAATGAGTTTCATGTTGATTTCGCTATACCTTTTAATTGATTTACCAGACTGGTCATCACATCCTTTTGGCTTGCATCGCCTGTCAGGGATAGGGTTTGACCTCCGAATTGAATGTTGTAATTCACACTATCACCACCCTTGCCATACTCTTTAGTTGATGGTACGGAAGGAATAGACGGCGCGTAGTCATTCAGGTTACTAGATCCAGTTGAAGCCACATTGATACTGCGCATCAACTCATTAATCTTATTGGTGCCGTGCTGAGTGGTAATCCCCTTAGCAGCTGCATCGTCATACATCTGTCTCATGAGTGTATCTAACCCACCTACACCGCTATTACCATAGCTTGCCATCTTGGCATCACGATCCGCTTCCATGGCTTGTGACCAGATATTCCCAGCAAGCTTTTTGGCCTGTGCATCGTCATAACCTTGAGATTTCAGCATTGAGATAACATCATTCTTGTTATAAGAATCATAGTTATCCAGACTACCAAGCGATTTACTTTGCTGCTTCATGGCTTTATCAAATTCGCCTTTGGCCTTATTGACTGCGTCAGCCCATTCCTCAGTAGATGACTTTGCGCCGTCTATTGCCCGGGTAGCAGAGTGAACACTGCCCTCAATGCCTTTAACCCCGTCACGAACCCGATCCGTTGATTGGCGCATACTATCCAGTGACTCATTGGCTTTATCTGTGGCTTTTACAGTGGCCTTACCGGTTTCATCAATCTGCACTTCAAGATTACGCCCGGCATTCATTGCATTTACCGCTGCAATTCTTCCTGCGTCACCAGATGCAGCCGCAGACTGAGCAGCTTTTTCATAAGCCTTTTGCACACCTTCAGCAGTAGCCTTGCCGCTATCACGGACATTAATAAAATCCATTAATGCTTGTTGAGCAGCTAGCTTGAGATTTTCCTTGGTCTCAATGCCTAGTCTTTTGAAAGACTCCGTAACAGGATCGATATCATCAGGCAGCTTTTGAGCCTGCATCTTGATAGCAATGAGGCCTTGCTCTACCTGACTTGTTGAAACTTTACCCTGGTCTCCAAACTCCTGAAGTTTTGCTTTAGCTATATCAATTTCAGCTTGGCTTTTTGCTGTTTCCAGCCATTTCAGCCAGGCTTGATAAGTTACATCACCGGCCTGTTTACCAGTGACACCAAGCTCTTTCAGGTCCACACCTAGCTTATCTATATCCTCGCCAGATTTAGTAAACTGTTCAGATACCTTGTTAAGCGCTTTATCTAGATCTACCCCAAATTTTTGGGCCAGTTCGGAAGCCCTTGTATATGCCGCAGCCGAACCATTAGCAGTTTTCTGGTTGAGTGCCAGTAACTCTGTCTGTCTCTGGTTTCGACTGGCTTGTAGCTCTTGTTCCTTGGTATTGATCTGGTTGATCTTGTCTTGAACCTGTTTAAGCTCGTTCAGGTCACCAGAAGCCTTGGCTTGTTGGATCTGCTTTTCTAGAGCTGCGCGCTCAATAGCGGCTTGCTTTTGAAATGCCAGATATTCTTCATCCGCTATTCTGAGGTTTTCCGTAGCCACTTTAATGGCTTCAGTTTTCTGCTGCGCCTCTGTCAGTTTCTGCCCCGCAGCATCCATAGCAGCAACTGTGACCTTCCCTGCCTCATCCATTGCTACGGCGTAGCCCTTGGCCGCTAGTTCGGACTTGAGCTGTTCTGATAGCACGCCTTCATTGGCTGCTATGGATGCATTGGCATAATCCTGTGCTGCCTTAATCCGATTTTGTGCGCTGGCTGTTTCGTCTGCATCAATCTTATCTAGAGTGGCTTTGGCACTATCAGCCTTTTCCTGATTTTTCTGCTGCTCAGTTTTGGACATCTCCTCTAGGCGTTCAACGTATTTGGACTTAAACCCCATAGCCTCTTTGTCTGCTTCAGCATAATACTGTTTAGCCTTGTCCTTCATCAGATCAGCATTGGCAGCAAATTGCTTGCTCACATCACCCCATGTGATTGCTGCCATAACACTATTGGCTGCCGAGGCCAAAGTATAGAACGCGCCTGTAATCAGATTAAGTCCGATCTTAATGCCTGCTATGCCATCTTCAACCATGCCAAAAACAAGTGATAGTCCTTGCAAAGCCCTTGTTAAGAAACTTACTTGCTCTCCAGCAGATGTGGCATCACCAACAAATGAGCCAAGCAGGGATGCAAAGGTTGTGAATGCTGTTCCTAATACATCATCTATAGTTTTTCCTAGTTCCCAAGCCCCAGATATAATGCTCTTGAATAGCTCATAAGTTGAACTCAAAGCGTCTTTTAATGCCTGAGTCTCCGACTCTAGTCCTGTATATCGCTCTGTTATGGCCTCTACAGCACCTATAGCATCTTCAAACAAGGTGGTGAGCCAGCTCATGTCCCCACCCAATGTAAGCATGGCCTCTGATAGCCGGGCTGAGATCTGATGTTTTTCATTTAGCTTAGCAATAACGTCTGTTAAGTTGTTTCTGAGTGCTACTGCTGCATCGGCTGTAGAATTCTCCATTGAGTTGGCCAACTCTTCATTGCGATCTCTTGACTCAATAAGCGCCGTAGTAAGTTCTTTAATTGAGGCTTTACCACTTGCTCCTAGTTGGCGAATTTCTTCTTCGGTGCGCCCAGTACTTTCAGCCATGTCTTTTACGACATTATCTGCACCCGTAATGATTGACATCCATGCATCTGCATCAACCGCACCTTTAGCCATGGATTTTGCTAAAGCATCCTGTGCTGATGATGCTTGGTCTGCCCTAGTGGCGTTATGTGTAAAAGATAGTGATAGACTCTCTGTAACCGCTAGAATTTGCTCTGTGGTGTAGCCCAGCGACTTCATCGTACCAGCTGTCGCTAGATACACTTCCTGAGCCTCTTGGAGTGGCCGGAAGGTCTTATTGGCCAGATCTAACAGCCTAGCTTGCACCATGGTGTATTCTTCTGTGCTATTAGTAGCGTTCTTGATACGCTCGCCCATCTGCTGTGTAGCATCGGCTGTCTGTAATAGCTCTTTAACAGTAAGACCAAGACCCAGGCCTGCTAATCCTGCTGCCAGTGTCCCTACTGCCGCCTTGGCGGTATTAAACCCTTGTTTGGCCTTATCAGCTGCACTACTAGTTTCCTTGAGTTCTGTATTGGCTTTATTTACAGCGGTGTCAAACTCATTGAATGCTACCTCAGCTTGCTCTACCTCCTGCTCCAGCTGATCTACCTTTTGCTTAGCTGCTTCAATATCGTGTGGTGAAGCATTGGTTTTGGAAAATTCTTGGAGTGATTGCTTTGCTCCAGCCAGATCAGCTTTTAGTTGCTCAAGTGCTTTCTCAGCCTCACTACCAAAGTCCTTGAAGTTATCAGCTGTTTCTTTAGCTCCATCCCCTGCACCTTTGATTGCTTCCGTTGCACCGTTTAGTGTAGCTTTCAGCTTATCAGCTAATTCCAAGGATTCTTTCGGCACAATTTTAGAAACAGCATCCGATGTCTTTTTAGCCTCACCCTCAAAGCTGGCTGTCCCCTGTTTAATTGCCTGCTGTAAATCACTAAAAGCCTTCTCTGCACTTTTAGCATTCTGTACTAACCCCTTGGAATCTCCATCCAGGATCAATTTGAAGGTTAAGTTTTTACCGGACATATAAACCTCTGAACTTTGCGCAATAAAAAACCCTGCTCAGGGGCAGGGTTATAAAAATTAGATGTTAAGCATTATGTGCAAAACTTTTCCCATACAGTTTGAAACTCACTAGATTCTATATTCTCCCCATCGATAGCAACTATCGCAGGACTTGCTATAAATCGTTTGAATCCAGTGTAACCACCAAAACTGTTTTTGCTATTTACTTCACCACACATACCGTTCTGATTACGTATTTGTGCACTTTCAGGATCTTTCAGGAAGTTCTTCAATGCAATTTCAGCATCCACCTGCATTGCAATAGCACGATCACGCGCCTCTCTCTCCTGATCACGCCGTTCTTTCTCAGCTGCTTTTGTAGCTTCACGCTCAGCAGTAGATTTTCTTTGCTCTTCAGCATGTGCTTTACGATCTGCTTCACGCGCCAATAGCTCAGGACTTGCTGTACCATTTTCTAAAGCTTTTTCTTCTGAAGCTTGAAGGAGCATGCCTGAAAAACCCAATAAGAAAAATATACCCACACCCAACCAGAGACCTTTAATAGATGGACTTATTTCAGTTATCTTTTTCTGAATTGGGGGTAACATCAAAATACCAGCCAATATCATAAATATACTGCCTAAAAAGCTCTCGCCAAGCAGTGACAACCCTCTAATAATAAAGACCACCCCAAAAAACCAAAGGAATGCTGCAATTAATTTATTTTTCATTACAAATTACGCCATAAGATTTTCACAATTCTGTCTCGGCATAAAATGACGGTGTACTCCTGCAAATCTACCTGTTTTACATACTCAGTGGCTGCACAGTGAAGTCTTCCATCTTCCAGGACGTAGAATCTCGGCTTACCAAGCTCAAGCTTACTTTTAAGTGCTTGATGGCTATCCCCAATTCTTACCAAATCACCAGATGGAGTGCGAATACTGGTAGTTGTCCTTTCTGCATACGTGAACCCCGACACCAAACATAAAGCTAATAATAATTTTTTCACACTAACCCCCTAAATAGTTATTTCCACATCATAACTTTAGGGTGCTACTTGATCAATCAGAAACCATTTCTTTCTTAAATGATTCAAAGCCTTTCTTATCAGATTGTGCTACACGTCCGGCAACGGCGTTATTAAAGATTCCCTGTTTGTACAGCTTGTTTGCTGCTTTAACGTAGCCCTGAAACGCGCCATAGGTCATCTGCATGATTTCGCTGTGTTGGTGGCCCATTGATACCAGAAACTGAAATGAATCAAACCAGGTGGATTCTGTAGCTGGCTTTTTAACACTGCGCCTTGGTTTTTCGTATTTGAAGTAAGCCTGGTTGATCAGAAGCACCGCTTTAAGTAGATCTTTAAATCCTTGTTCATCAGTAGCAAGTTCTACCAGTGATCCGTTGTCCAGATCAGTAACGCATGCCATGGTCGAAATGACCTGTACCCCATGAGCTTTAAATAACTGTGTCAAAATTTCATCTGAATGATTTTGATCTTTGATGAAATTCTTTAACGGCTCAGCATGCATTGCCCAGGTGTCAAAGTTTTTCATCTGGATCTGACGCACTTCAATGTCATTCATTTTGATGCTTCGATTCGTTGCTAGGAAAAAATCATTCATGATGGGATCTCAATATGAAGTATGGATATTAAAAAAATCCAACCTTTCGTTAATCAACTCAACAAAAAAATTGATCAGATAATAGTGCTTACATAACTCAGTACTTCTATAACTTTGAGCTTGAATATCTTACATTTCCCGACATAGCTGATACAGGCAGGGTTAAATGCATCTTCTACACTGAAATTAAGTTTTAGAAACGTAGAGGAAATTCAAATGAAAAAGTATTCGAAAATTCTAATATTGGCTTTATTCGGATTCACTGGCACCGCAGCTATTGCATCAGAACCACCAATTGAAGCTACTGCTGCAGCTGAAGCACAACAGGTTGCTTTAGAGTATGCAAAGCAACAAGCAGAGACATCCGAGTCATCTGATGAATAAAGAAAAGCCCTCGATTGAGGGCTTCTATTTAGTTAAATGTTTGTCCTACCAAGTAAATGGTAGAGGATATAATTATTACAGCCAATATGATTAATAGCATCTCAATTTTAGTCATGACGATATTGTTCTTAATTTAGACTGAATATCCTTTATATTATTAATAAATGATAATTTGAATAACAAAAAATTCCAAAACATGAGGTATTAAAAAACCACTCCGGAGAGTGGTTATCTACTTGTACTTTTATCAGTGGCACAGAAGGTCATCAACAATGAAAACTTTCTTATCAATCTGACTTACAACTTCATTTAAAAGCTCTTCATCATTTGATTCATATTTTATAAGAGTTTCATCACCTGTACTTTGAACACTTACGTGCACAACAGGTATTTGGTCGATGTCATCAAAATTTGGTTTATCCATCTTCTCACCAATGCTTATAATTCTGTCTCAATTATAACATTGATAAAAAACAGGCACAAAAAAAGACGCTAATGCGCCGTGGAGTTCTTTGTGCCTATATGGGTTAAGGTGCCGTCGCTGCCGGAATCGTCACAATATGACCATACAAACCAAGTGTTGGGTCTATTTCCTTGCCTACATCAGATAAGGCCTGACCAGAGATTTCATACTGACCCAATTCTTCATGAATTAACGGGAAAGTGGTTTCAGGTGACTTTTTAGAGAGGTGGTCCCACATGTTTGAACAACTAAAAGCTTATTTATAAGTGATACTCTG
>JQCU01000592.1:0-66898 GCA_000761495.1 Acinetobacter idrijaensis | reverse complement strand
TGGTCATTCACCAATTCAATTCGAAAATCTTATTTTAAGTTGAGATTGGCGTATTATTTTATAAATGATTTGGGCTGTTAATGTTGCCTTAATTTTAGTTTTTCAATAATGCAGTCCTAACAGGAGGAGATCAGCTGGATGTTGACGTGGATATTGGGTGCCGTGATCGGCGGTGGAATCATGACGGGAACTGCACATGCAGACTTTTTACCACCAGATCAGGCATTTCAGTTTCAGGTGGTTTCTACAAGCCAGGATCAGGCAGAGCTTAGCTGGAAAATCGCAGATGGCTATTACTTGTATCATGACCAGCTTAAAGTGTCTCATCAGCAGACCCCAGTCAAGTTGGCACTGCCCAAACCCGAAGACAAAGATGACCCCAATTTCGGTTTGACCCAGGTCCATTATGGGCAAGTCAAAACCAATATGAAGGTTCAGCCCAACCAGAAGTTTGTGGTGCAGTGGCAGGGCTGTGCAGAAAGCGGTTTATGTTATCCGGTACAACGCACCACAGTAAAAACTGATGCAGATGGTTTATTTCCAGCGCAAAACTTGAGCAAAACCCCAAAACTGCTGACCAGCACTGTACCGCCAGAAGCAAACGAAAAAATTCTGACTGCTCAGAAAGATGAGCTCCAAGCTATAGAGCAAACTCCAAGTACAGATAAAGCATTGACCGAAGAAAAGGTAGAGGAAATACAAGTCGCTGCAGTTTCTGAACCTGTGGTGCAGCCTGAGGTGGAATTAACAGAGAAAAATGACCAGCTCATTGCAGACCCTAAAAATCAAACTTCGTCAGCAGGCATGAATAGCCAGTGGAACAATGACCAGTATTTTTTAAGTCTGCTGTCAGAACAAGGTCTGTTAATTAATGCCCTGATTTTTCTCGGGCTTGGCATTCTGCTGGCATTTTTACCATGTTCTTTACCTTTAATTCCAATTTTAACGGGAATTCTGGTTCAGCAGCACCGGGGCTACCGTGCGGCACTGATTGCACTGGTTTTCGTTTTGGGTATGGCACTGGTCTATGCGGTCATGGGACTTGCTGTGGCACAGCTCGGTTACAGTTTTCAGCGCTGGTTTCAAAGTCCGGTATTCATCAGTATTTTCAGCATTCTGTTTGTTTTGTTCGCACTTAATCTGTTCGGAGCATTTCAGCTGTCCTTACCCCAAGGCATGTTGCAGCGTCTGGATCAATGGCAGCAAAAGCAGAAGGGTGGCACGCTGATTGGTGCCGGTCTTATGGGCATGATCGCGGCACTGATTGTCGGGCCATGTATGAGTGCACCGTTGGCCGGTGCCTTAATCTATGTGTCTCAGCTTAATCAACCAATGCTGGGAGCCAGTTATCTGTTCGTCTTAGGCCTTGGGCTGGGCTTGCCACTATTTATTGCTGCCGTATTTGGGTCCCATCTTTTACCCAAGCCTGGTATCTGGATGGATCGCCTGAAGTTTAGTTTTGGCTTTGTCATGCTGGCGCTGGCCTTGTATTTCGCCCGTCCACTATTGCCCGGCATTTTATACCTGAGCCTTTTGGGTGTGGTACTGATCACCTGTTCAGGCTACTTCTTGTTCAAGATGCTGCCTCATGTGCATCGGTCTGTAGCGAAAATAGGCCTGATGCTGCTCAGTGGTTTACTGGTCTATGCAGGAGGCATGCAGCTCTACCATGTCTGGAGTCAGGTACAGGTGGCCCATGTAGAATCACGGCTTGAATGGCAGAAGGTCAGTACAGCCGCACAATTGCGACAGGTTTTAGTTAAACATCCTGCACACCCGGTGGTGATTGATGTCTATGCAGACTGGTGTGTGGCCTGTCAACCGATTGAAAAGGATGTGATTCCACGTAGTGATGTCCAGACGGCTTTACAAAATGTGGTTCGTATCAAATTAGACCTGACCCACTATCATCCAAGTCAGGATGAGCTGCTAAAAGAATGGCAAATCCTCGGACCACCCACCTTCATATTTCTAAATGCAGCGCATCAGGAACAGCGAGACTTGCGTTTAACCGGAAGCTTTAGCGCGACACATTTACTAGGCACATTGCAGCAACTGCAAGGAGAGCAACCATGATGATTTCCAGTGATGCACTGCATCTGGGACCTTTGATGTTGCCCTGGGCACTTATTATTGTTGCCACTGGCTTGATGCTGTTATCTGCCATCCTGTTTGGATTAGCCAGAAAGTATTCATGGTCTAAACAGCAGCTTGGGAAAAGTCAGGATTTGCTCTGGAGCAGTTTTTTGCTGGGGATGCTGGGTGCGCGTCTTATTTTCGTTCTGCTCAATGCCGAGCTGTATTTTGCAGCACCCATCGACATACTGAAAATCCAGGACAAAGGTTTCCATTTATGGGGAGGGGTGCTGCTTGGTGCTTTGTGGTATGTCATTCGAAACAGACAGCTGCAGACCAGATTTAAAGCCATCTTGTTGATCATATTGGTACTCTGGATCGGGCTTGGGCTCGCGTTCAAATCCAGTCTAAAAACTGAAGCAGCGTTTCCTGATCTCGCCTTTGCTGGACTAGAACAGGAGCGTCTGGGTACAGACAAGGTTTCACTCAGCCAATTCATTGGCCAGCCCACGGTAATTAATTTGTGGGCGAGCTGGTGTCCGCCGTGTCACCGTGAAATGCCGGTGTTGGCTAAAGCAGCCAAGCAGCATCCTCAAGTGAATTTTGTCATGCTCAATCAGGGTGAGGAGGTAGCCACCGTAAATGCCTATTTAAGAAAACATCAGTTTCAATTTAAACATGTCCTGCTGGACCCATATGGTGAACTACCCCAGCAGCTGAATAGTTTCGGCCTGCCAACGACGCTGTTTTTTAATGCTCAAGGTCAGCTGGTCGAGCGGCATATGGGGGAACTCAGTCCGGCCATGTTGCAGCAATATTTAAACAGGATTTCAGATCAACCTTAAAAAACGGAAGGACGTAGTATGAATAAAATTAACCAGGTGCTTGGTGCAGGCATGTTTCTGATCATGAGCATGCACACGCAGGCAAATATTAAACAGAATATTGAAAAACAGGGTTTTGTGTTTGTAAAACAGATTCCGGCACCACAAGGAATGACCGGCTGGGTGGGGCATGAAGACCAGTACTCCAATACTGTATTTATCTCCAATGATGATAAATACTATATCAAGGGCGAACTGTTTGATGCGCAAGGGAAAAGCCTTTCCAATGAGCAGATTGAAAAGCATATGAAAAAAGCGGTATTGGACGATGTATGGAAAACCCTGGAAAAATCGACCTGGATCCAGGATGGCAAGCCAGATGCACCACGGGTGGTTTATGTCTTTTCCGATCCGAATTGCCCATATTGCTATAAATTCTGGCAAGCGGCTCGGCCTTGGGTCGAATCAGGCAAGGTACAGTTGCGTCATATTCAGGTCGGTGTGATCCGTGAAGAAAGCCGTGGCCAGGTGGCCACATTGTTAATGTCGAAAAATCCAGCAGCAGTTTTTAATGATATAAACAAGAATAAAGGCAAAAAGCAGCTCAAGAAAATGGAAAAGATTCCTGCCGAAATTGCTGCAAAAATTGATGCCAACCAGGCCCTAATGGGGAAATACGGCTTTTTCTCCACACCGTCGATGGCCTGGAAAAATAATCAGGGTGAATTTAAATCCACTCAAGGCCTGGCGATGGACGTCAAGGAAATTTTTGAACAATAAGATTGGATGAGATATGTCAACTTTGGATCATCCACGGATACTGTTTGCTTTGGAATGAACCGCTCTGGCATGAAACCGGAGTGGTCTGACATTAATTGCATTGGGTTTTGTGATTAAAAAAACCAACCGGCTATTGTAATTAGTCGATCATCAACGTTATGCATAAAAATAGCCTATGCACAGTGGATGGGGATTGCGGTGATTGTGTTTACATGTTGGTCAATATGGCCTCAATCCTACAATATCGATGGGGATTGGCATCCCTACGACCGGCGGAGTTTATTAATGGTTATTATACCCAGCATTCTGTATGGCTGTACTAAGCGGATTAATTCGCACAATACAGCTCGTACAGTTTTTGCATCAGGCTCAAGACCTTGGGATCACTCAGACGATAGAAAATCTGTTTACCCTCACGTCGGGTGCTGACCATGTCACCCTTACGTAGCACAGTCAGCTGTTGTGAAAGTGTGGGTTGATGAATGTCGGTAGATTCTTCAATTTCCTGAACATTCATTTCCCCATCGACTAGGACACATAAGATTTTCAGACGATCAGGATTGGCCAAAACTTTTAGGCATTGGCTGACGAAATCGACTTGAGAAAAATCAATTTTGGCATTTTCAGCAATCATATCCATAAATGTCCTCACAACTTTTGATGTAGCCCATGCAGTTTACATAATTTACCATAAAACTGCTTGATTAATATTTTTTATTATATAATATAAAAAAGTATATTGTATAGGGATTAATTCATCATGCATGACTTCCTCATCGCATTTATTGGCGGCTTAATGCTCGGGCTTTCCGTGGTTGGCTATCTTTACGTCAATGGCCGTATTGCAGGGATCAGTGGTTTGATTGGGCAAGTCTTAAACTCAAAAACCATGTTTAAAACACCTGCAATCTGGTTTTTATTAGGTTTGATCCTCACACCGTTTATTTATGGTCTGTTTGTACAACCTGAAATCGAATTGAATGCTAGCCCACTGATGATGATTGTGGCAGGTCTGCTGGTGGGCTTTGGGACACGTCTGGGTTCGGGCTGTACCAGTGGTCACGGAATTTGTGGCATCAGTCGCCTGTCTAAGCGTTCTATCATCGCGACCATGACTTTCATGTTTGCAGGTTTTGTCGCTGTTTATATTATCCGTCATATCACAGGAGCATTCTAAAATGAAAAATGTGTTTGCCTTTTTATTTGGTGCGCTGTTCTCTGTGGGGCTGATGGTATCGGGCATGTCCAATCCGGAAAAAGTACTCGATTTCCTGGATCTGTTTGGCGATTGGGATGCCAGTCTGGCCTTTGTCATGATGGGCGCGATTGCTGTGGCCTTTATTCCCTTCCAGAAAGCATTACGTACGGCGCAACCAAAAACAGTTTTTAATGAACCTATTGATTTACCTAAAAATAATCAGATAGATAAAAAACTGATCACGGGTGCGGTTTTATTTGGTGCAGGTTGGGGCATTGCCGGCATCTGTCCGGCACCAAGTTTCACCTTGATCGGTTTAGGCCACTATCAAGTGCTCTATTTTATTGTAGCAATGCTGGTGGGTGTATGGATTCACCGTAAATGGTCAGGAGCTTAACGATGTCAAACTTACCTATAGTAAAAGATTTTTTTCACGAAGATACCAATACCTTCAGTTATGTTGTACGTGATCCTGCGACCAAAGCCTGCGCCATTATTGATAGCGTTCTGGATTACGATCCGGCATCAGCAAGTACATCCACTATTCATGCCGATAAGATTATTGCCTATATTAAAAAGCAGGGTTTAACGGTCGAGTGGATTCTCGAAACCCATGTCCATGCTGATCATTTAACTGCAGCACAATATCTCAAAACTGAGTTAGGTGGCAAGATCGCCATGAGCCAGAAAATTGGTATTGTTCAGGAAACTTTTGGCGCGATTTATCATCTGGATATCAAACAATGGAAGGCTCAGCAGCTCTTTGATTATTTATTTGAAGATCATGAGTCGTTCCAAATCGGAACACTGAAAGCCTATAACATTCCAACACCGGGACATACGCCTGCTTGTCTGAGTTATGTGATTGGTGATGCGGTTTTTGTGGGTGATACCCTGTTTATGCCAGATTATGGTACAGCACGTTGTGACTTCCCGCGAGGCAGCGCAGAACAGCTTTATGATTCGGTACAAAGCCTGTTTCAGTTGCCAGAAGATACCCGGGTCTTTTTATGTCATGACTATCTGCCTGAAACACGTGAATCGTACGTGTGTGAATCTGATATCCAGACGCAGAAAACACAGAACATCCATATTCATCATGGAATCAGCAAAACTGAATTTGCTCAGATGCGCAACCAGCGAGATTCAGGACTGAGTATGCCTAAGCTGATTCTACCGGCGATTCAGATCAATATGAAAGCAGGGCAGTTTCCTGAACCTGAAGCCAATGGGATGTCTTATTTAAAATTGCCATTGAATTATTTTAAGTCTTAAAACTTTCCTTATAAGCATGGGTCATCTTTGAGAGAGCACATGCTTTTTTGCCTGAATCAGACTGAAATTAATTTCATGTAGGTGTAGGGAATTACATTACTAAATATTAAATTATTTAAATGATGATTCATTCTGTATTCAGATCTACATAAATTTAAAGCATACTCATAAGGATATATTCTGTTTTAGACTTAATTCAGGATGCATAAATGAAGTACTCATTTATACAGCAGGCTTTCACTGGTCCCGTGGACATCGTGGGGGATATTCATGGTGAGATTGCCGCGCTGGAACAACTGATCCAGGTATTAGGTTATGACCGGAATGGTCATCATCCAGAACAGCGCAAACTAATTTTTGTCGGTGATCTATGTGACCGGGGGCAAGACAGTGTTGCGGTGATCAAACGCGTCAAACAGCTGGTAGATGAAGGCTATGCACAATGTGTGATGGGTAATCATGAATTGAACCTATTGACCGATACTTTGCGGGAAGGCAATGGCTGGTTTTTTGGTTCACCGCATCAGGATGATCTGAAACCTTTTGATTCGATCCAAGCCTCAATCAAAGATCGACAATGGATTCTGGATTTTTTAAATAGCTTACCGTTGGCCTTGGAGTCGGAGCAGCTGCGTGTTGTACATGCCTGTTGGCATCAAGGATCAATTGATCAATTACGCAATTCTGGTTTTACTTCGCTTGGCGAAGCCTATGCTGATTTCGTTCAACATACAGCGCTGGATCTGCAAGCCTTAGGTATTAATGAATTCATCCAGATAGAGCAGCAACGCTACCAACACCAGTTCAAAGACCCGGCTGCAACTTTACCTTTATTGCAACATCTCGCAGAAAAAGAGCTACGTGAGCAAATGCACAATCCGATTCGGGTCATTACTTCTGGTGCGGAAAAAATCGCCTTAGAACCGATTTATGCCGGTGGAAGGTGGCGGATGATCGACCGCGTGCCATGGTGGGACAGCTATACCGACCAAATTCCAGTCATTACTGGACATTATTGGCGGAACTTTAAATCTACTGAAGAAAAAACCGGTTTACTCAAATCGATCGATGCACTGCAATGGTATGGACAGCAACAAAACGTATTTTGTGTGGATTATTCAGTGGGTAAACGCTATCTCGATCGTCAACAGGGTGTCGCGTTCAGACATCGACTCGGCGCCTTAAGATTTCCAGAAAATATCTTGAGCTTTGAAGATGGCAATCAGTATTCAGTTCAGCGGTTCTGAGAAAAGGCAATTTTCTGATACAAAAAAAGCAGCTTTTCCAGCCGCTTTTTTTACAGAATCTAGATTTTATTCTGCTTCGATTATTTCATAATCATGGGTGATTTCAACACCGCCATCAGACAGCATTTTGCTGGCAGAGCAATATTTTTCAGCAGAAAGTTCTACGGCTTTTGCGACCTGTTTCTCTTTAATCGCTTTGCCGGTCACTACAAAATGCAAGTGAATTTTCGTGAATACTGCCGGAATTGTATCTGCACGTTCAGCCTTTAATTCGCAGCGTACATCGGTAATATCCTGACGAGCCTTCTTTAAAATGGTAACAATATCAAAAGACGCACAACCGCCCAGACCCGTTAAAAGCAGTTCCATAGGACGGGGACCACGGTTTTCACCACCGTATTCAGCTGAACCATCCATGATAAGGCTATGACCACTTTGAGTTTTTGCTTCAAAAGCAACATTCTCTAACCAATGAACGCTTGTTTGCATTGCAACTACCTAAAAAAAGCTATAAATTTGTCAAGTAACTGTACACTAACATAAATTGGGTTGATACGGAATTTCAATCCCACTGTGTGACAAGTTCACATTAGGTCTTGTGCGATCTATAAATTATCCATAATCGGAACTGTTAGCATGACTTCAAACTTTTCACAATTAAGCACTGATGCGCTTTCTCCGGGGCAATTACCAGAATCCGTGAAAGCACTGTTAAAACGTGCATATATTAATCGTTATCCAAAACGTACCACGATCATTGATGCAGGATCAGAATCTAAATCTTTGTATTTAATTCTGAAGGGGTCTGTATCTATCATTCTTCGTGAAGATGATGATCGTGAAATTGTCGTGGCTTATTTAAATGCGGGTGACTTCTTTGGGGAAATGGGTCTATTCGAGGTTAATCCACAACGTACTGCGGAAGTTCGTACGCGTGATGTGTGTGAAATTGCCGAAATTACCTATGAAAACTTTCACGAAATCAGCAAGCAATATCCTGATCTGAGCTATGCGGTATTTGCTCAATTAGTACGTCGTTTGAAAAATACCACACGTAAAGTCACTGATCTGGCATTTATTGATGTTTCAGGCCGGATTGCACGTTGTCTGATCGACCTGTCTTCACAGCCAGAAGCGATGATTTTGCCGAATGGCCGTCAGATTCGTATTACCCGTCAGGAAATTGGTCGCATTGTTGGCTGTTCCCGCGAAATGGTCGGACGTGTACTAAAAACCCTGGAAGAGCAGGGCATGATCGAAACCGATGGTAAAGCCATCCTGATCTTTGATGCTTCATTAGAAGAAGCATCTGAAGCAGTGGCAGATGGTGCCATAGACGAATAATCCAGATATTAAAAAGCAAATCTTCGGATTTGCTTTTTTTATGCGTCATTACTCAATACATAAAAATTTAGAACAAGCTTCTCAGAAAAGATGATTTAAGCTCCCCTTATAATTCCGATAGGCTATAGCCCACTTGATCTCAATTCACTGAATAAAATTCACAGGATGTTTTTATGCAATTCAGACCGTTGGCGGATACCGGCATTCTTTTGCCAGAAATTTGTTTGGGCACCATGACCTTTGGTGAGCAGAACACGCAAGAACAGGCTTTTCAGCAACTGGATTATGCTTTAGATCAGGGACTGTATTTCTGGGATACTGCGGAAATGTACCCGGTACCGCCAAAACCTGAAACGCAAGGTGCTACCGAGCGTATTATCGGGAACTGGATCGCTGCACGTGGTGGCCGTGACAAACTCTTTTTAGCCTCAAAAATTGCCGGACCATCGCAAGGTGGTAGCCATATCCGGGATGGTCAAACCCGTTTCGTTGCCGATGAAATTTCAGCAGCCATTGACCAGTCATTGTCACGCCTACAAACGGATTATATTGATCTGTATCAGTTACACTGGCCGCAACGCCCAACCAATTTCTTTGGCAAGCTGGGTTATGGCAATGCTGAAGCAGCAGAAGACCGTGCCGTGACAGATCTTGAAGAAACCCTAACCGCCTTACAGGATGAAATTAAAAAAGGGCGTATCCGTTATATTGGTCTTTCCAATGAAACCCCGTGGGGCATGATGAAGTGCTTACACCTCGCAGAGAAGTTAGGTTTGTCGAAATTCGTCATTGTACAAAATCCTTACAACCTGCTGAACCGCACTTATGAAATCGGCATGTCAGAAATTGCCCAATATGAAAATGTAGGTTTGTTGGCGTATTCACCTTTAGCATTTGGTTATTTGACCGGTAAATTCCGGCATGGTGCACGTCCTGCCAATGCGCGTGTCACCTTGTTCTCCCGCTTTAGCCGTTATAGCAATCCGCAAAGTGAATGGGCAACCGAGCAATATGTCCAGCTGGCAGAACAGCATGGCTTAAGTCTCACCCAATTGGCTTTAGCCTTTATCAAGCAGCAGTTCTTTGTAACCAGTACCATTATTGGTGCCACTAATCTGGATCAGCTGAAAGAAAATATTCAGGCATTTGAAATTGATCTATCAGAAGAAATTCTTAAAGCTATTGAAGATATTCACCGTCAGCAGCCGAATCCGGCACCTTAACTCTATGCTGATTGAAATGCACCCTCATATGAGGGTGTTTTTTTGCGTATTTTCAATAACAAGTCAGACAGAAATTATTTTGATTCATGCTCTTGAAATCAAATGCTGTTATACCAATATTATTATTGATATCTATCCATTTTGATATATTAAGTTTTTGAAAAATATATAAAAATTTATTTGAAAATTCTATGTTGAGTACCCATATATCCATCAAGTAGAACATTTGTTGTGAGGAATAACAAGAATGCGTTTTGAAAAATTTACCAATCGCCTGCAGCAGATCCTTTCAGATGCACAAGTCTTCGCTATGAGCAAAGACCATACCGCAATTGAACCGATTCATCTTCTCCATGCAGTTTTAAAAGAAGCTTCTTATGCAAGCTTATTACAGCAAGCAGGTGCAAATTTAGTTGAGCTGCAAACGAAGCTACAACAAGCCCTCAATGATGCGGCAAAATTATCAAATCCGTCAGCGGACATTAATGTAAATCCTGAAGCTTATAAAGTACTGACATTAACGGAGAGTTATGCACAAAAAGCCGGAGATGAATTCGTTAGTGTTGATTGGTTGATTTTAGCACTGGCTGAAACAGGATCTACGCAAAAAATACTCAGTAGTGTCGGCGTAAAAGCAGATCTACTGAAACAGCTGATTAATCAAATCCGAGGCGATGAAAAAGTCATGAGCAACAATTATGAAGATCAGCGTGATTCACTGAATAAGTACACCATTGATTTAACTGAACGTGCGTTGGCAGGCAAGCTTGATCCTGTGATTGGCCGTGATGATGAAATCCGTCGTACTATTCAGGTCTTGTCACGCCGTACCAAAAATAACCCGGTACTTATCGGTGAGCCAGGGGTCGGTAAAACGGCGATTGTCGAAGGTCTGGCGCAGCGGATTATTAATGGTGAAGTGCCTGAAGGACTCAAAGGGAAGCGTGTTTTATCTCTAGATCTAGGTTCTTTGCTGGCTGGCGCCAAATACCGTGGTGAGTTTGAAGAGCGCTTAAAAGCGGTTCTGAAAGATATTGCCAAACACGAAGGTGAAATCATCCTGTTTATCGACGAGTTGCATACGCTGGTGGGTGCCGGTAAAGGTGATGGCGCGATGGATGCCGGTAACATGCTGAAACCTGCGTTGGCCCGTGGCGAGCTGCGCTGTGTCGGTGCGACCACACTGGATGAATATCGTCAGTATATTGAAAAAGATGCAGCGCTGGAACGTCGTTTCCAGAAAGTACTGGTCGATGAGCCAAGCGTGGAAGATACCATTGCGATTCTGCGTGGTCTGAAAGATCGCTATGCCACCCATCACGGGGTACAGATTCTGGATTCCGCGATTATTGCGGCGGCGAAAATGTCACATCGTTATATCACCGACCGTCAGTTGCCGGATAAAGCTATTGACCTGATTGATGAAGCAGCATCGCGCATCAAAATGGAACTCGATTCTAAACCAGAAGCACTGGATAAACTGGAACGCCGTCTGATTCAGTTAAAAATGCAGCTGGAAGCGGTGAAAAAAGATGAAGACTCAGGTGCCAAAGCTGAGATTCAATACTTGTCCGATCAGATCGCCACAGTTGAAAAAGAGTATCATGACCTGGAAGAAGTCTGGCGTGCAGATAAAGCGCTGGTCGAAGGCAATAAAGACGTACAGATCAAACTGGATCAGGCACGTACAGCACTTGAAAAAGCGCAACGTGAAGGTGATCTGGGCGAGGCCGCGCGTTTGCAATATGGCGTGATACCAGAGTTGCAAAAGCAGCTTGAACTGGCTGAAAAAGCCGATGAAAGCGCAACGCCAAAATTGCTGCGTAACAAAGTCACCGACAATGAAATTGCTGAAGTAGTGAGTGCTGCGACCGGTATTCCGGTTGCGAAAATGCTGCAAGGCGAGCGTGACAAATTGCTACATATGGAAGAATTCCTGCATAACCGTGTAGTAGGGCAAGATGAAGCCGTGGTGGCGGTATCCAATGCAGTACGCCGTTCACGTGCCGGTCTGTCAGATCCGAACCGTCCAAGTGGGTCATTCCTGTTCCTGGGGCCAACGGGTGTCGGTAAAACAGAATTGACCAAAGCCTTGGCGAATTTCCTGTTTGACAGCGACGATGCCATGGTGCGTATCGATATGTCAGAATTTATGGAAAAACATTCGGTCAGCCGTTTGGTTGGTGCGCCTCCGGGCTATGTCGGTTATGAAGAAGGTGGGGTGCTTACTGAAGCCGTACGTCGTAAACCGTATAGTGTGATCTTGTTTGATGAAGTCGAAAAAGCGCATCCGGACGTATTTAACATCTTGCTACAGGTACTGGATGATGGCCGTTTAACTGACTCGCAAGGCCGGGTAGTGGACTTTAAAAACTCTGTGATCGTCATGACTTCGAACCTGGGTTCGCAGGATGTACGTGAATTGGGCGGTAATGCCACAAAAGAAGAAGTCCGTACGGTGGTGATGAATGCGGTATCGGAACATTTCCGTCCAGAATTTATTAACCGTATTGATGAACTGGTAGTGTTCCATGCGCTGGAAAAAGACCAGATTCGCGGTATTGCCGATATCCAGTTGAACCGTTTACGTCAACGTCTGGCAGAACGTGATATGCGCTTGTCGGTAGATGACAGTGCTTTCGATCAGTTAATCGATGCTGGCTTTGATCCACTGTATGGTGCGCGCCCCCTGAAACGTGCAATCCAGCAGCGTATTGAAAATGGTCTGGCGCAGAAAATCCTGGGCGGAGAGTTCCAACCGGGCGATACCATTCTGGTGAAAGCTGAAGCAGGTGAGTTAATCTTTGAAAAAATGAAACTTAACTAAACCGCTTCTCCTTGCAACAAAAAACCCAGCCTAGGCTGGGTTTTTTTTAATCTTATTTTTAACTTCGAGCATTGCAACACTTTTGTATTCTTGTTGCGGCGAGCTTTAAAGCATGGCTTAAAACTCAGCTCAGGGAAAATAAAGAAGATATCAATCGTGATAAAGACAGTTAATTCATCATCAAATTACACTTGCGGATGACGGATTTTCCAGGCACGGTGAATCTTTTGATTCCGCTTGAAGTCAGGTCCAATGGTTTCCTGGGTAATTTCTTCAACATCAAAGAAGGCCAGAATTTCTTCATCCATCTCAAAACCACGATAGTTATTTGAGAAATACAAGGTACCATCAGTGGTTAAGCGGTTCATCGCACGTTTTAACAGGGACAAATGGTCGCGCTGTACGTCAAAGGTCCCGTAGAATTTCTTCGAGTTTGAGAAGGTTGGTGGGTCGATAAAGATCAGCTCATATTGCTCATGACCTTCTTTTAGCCATTCGAAACAGTCAGAGGCAAAGAACTGATGCTGTTCATCCGCATGATCCACGGTTAAGCCGTTCAGAACAAAATTTTCTTTAGACCAGTTCAAATAAGTATTCGACAGATCGACGCTGGTTGTACTTGCAGCACCACCCAAAGCAGCATGTAAACTTGCCGTTGAGGTATAGCTGTACAGGTTCAGGAAGTGTTTGCCTTTTGCTTCACGTGCAATACGTAAACGCATTTGACGGTGATCCAGAAACAGACCGGTATCCAGATAATCGGTCAGGTTGACCAGAATCTTGGCTTGACCTTCCTGAACGATAAAACGCTTGGATGCTGTACTTTGTTTGGTGTACTGGTTTTTACCTTCCTGACGTGCACGGGTCTTGATAAAGATCGCATCACGGCCCAAACCGGTCACTGCACGAATCGCTTGTAGTGCCAGGTTAAAACGTTTCTTGGCTTTTTCCGGATCAATAGTTTTAGGTGGCGCATATTCTTGTACATGCAAACGCTCGCCATACAGATCTACTGCGACGTTAAAATCAGGTAAATCTGCATCATAGAGACGTAAACAATGGATCTGTTCCTTGACTGCCCATTTTTTTAGAGCTTGCATATTTTTGGTCAGACGGTTGGCAAACTCCATCGCACCTTCAATCGGTTCAAACTGCTGAGGCTGCCAGCTTTCTAGGAATGGACGTACCACTGCGGCCGGTTTAACCGTACCGAAGCGGATATAGATCGGTAATTTACCATTCATCAAACGCAGGATTTGCGGATCATTGAACGCCAGCACATCGGCCTGTTCCACTTGGGAGGCAATCACAGCCGCTTTTTGATTCGGGAAATTCTTTTGCAATAAAGCCGATAAACCCAGGTATAAAGAACGGTTTTGCGCTTTATCGCCGAGACGTTCGCCATATGGCGGGTTGGTCACGAAGAATACTTTCTTGCCTTCTGCATGGAAATCAGGCCAGTCATTTAAAGTCCGTTCTTCGATCATGATATTGTCGAGAGCAGCTTCAAAACCCGCCGCGATAATATTTTGTCTGGTGGCTTTAACCGCTTCCCAGTCCGCATCGAAGGCATAGAATTGTGGTAATGGATTTTCCATTGCCGCTTGATGACGTTCAGCAGCTTCGGCCTTGATGCTCATCCACAGTTCATGGTCATGGCCATTCCAGCCATTAAAACCGAAACGACGGACCAGACCCGGTGCACGGTCGGTCAAAATCATTAGGGATTCAATAATAAAGGTACCTGAACCACACATTGGATCGACAATGATGTCCGGATTTAACGCTTTTAAACCACCTTTTTGCAGAATCGCAGCGGCCAGGTTTTCCTTGATTGGGGCGTCAGTCATAAAGCGGCGATAACCGCGTTTATGCAAAGAGTCGCCAGACAGGTCCAGGCAGTAAGTATGTTCTTTCTTGCCTGCCAGAATATACATGGTAATTTCAGGCTGTTTGGTATCAATGCTTGGACGTTTGCCTACGGCTTCCATAAAGGAATCTACGACACCATCTTTGGCACGTAAAGTCGCAAACTGGGTATTGACCTTGATATCACGTTCGACATGCAAACGAATCGCAAAGGTACTTTGTGGTGCAAAAATCAGCGACCAGTCAAAGCTGAGAGCCCCTTCATAGAGTTCTTCTGCCACATCACGGGCATCATGAGAAAATTCAATTTCATGCGTGTGGATCGGCATCAAGACACGTGAAGCCAGACGTGACCACATGCAGATACGATAAGCATTTTCCAGTGTACCTTTAAAGGTTAAACGGCCTGGAAAACGCTCAATATTCTGAACACCTAAGCCTTGTATTTCTTCTTCTAATAAGGTTTCCAGACCATCGGCACAGGTGACCCAATAATTGCTTAAACGTGGAGAGGTATTCATATAATAGAGAGACCAAAAAAGATAAATAAAAAACTGCGCTAAGTTTACCGTATTTTTATATTGAAAGCTTTTGAAATTCTCTGAAAGGCCGTGGCATGTGATAGAGAAAAATAATATTCACACTATAAATTGAGGAACTGGTACGCATTTTGCTCTATACATGGCAAATCAGGCGGTCAGTCGATGGGGAGCGATGGCTGCCTGATTTTTCAATTTTATAATGGGGGTTAAGATGTTAGAGAATCAGTTACGCAACCATGACGCTTTTTCAGTGGCCACTTTAATTTATGCACGTTTACGACGGGTTTCCGGTCGGGTAATTGATGCAATTTATCTGGCAGAGAACCTGGATTATGCCCGGCATGTGATTCAACTGGCAGAGCAGACCCAAGACCCAGATTTGAATCATCTGATCCAGCGCCTGAAAATGGTACTGGAGATTTCGGAAACAGCACAAGATTCACCAACAGAATCTGCACACCCAAGCCAGCAGGAAGGGCTGATCTCGGTCGAACCGGATGAAGACGATATCTATCGTGCACAGGTGTCACATCGTTATATTGGTGCACTGCGTTAAACCTGAGATGGGTGTGAATGCTCCAGACTGAAGCGCCCGTTGGTTTTGTACTTAAAATCAGCAAGATGCAAATTAGGTTAAATTATCTTATTGAAAAAATACAAAGGAATCTGATTTTTTATTTTTATTGTTCAGATGCTTTTTGTACAAGTAGCAGCATGGCCAACTATAAAAATTCGCCAATCTCTGTATAATATGTTGACTTAACGCATAAGGAATCTCTCATGCACTTGGCGGCATTGCATACACCGAGCCAGATTCAACTCAATAAAGAAGGTAATCTAAAACACTTCTTGACCATCGAAGGTCTTTCTAAAGAAACCCTGACAAAAATATTGGACACTGCACAGTCCTTTTTTAATGACCAAAATCAGCTGATCACCAATAATTTGCTCGAAGGCAAAACGGTGATGAACCTGTTCTTCGAAAATTCAACCCGTACCCGCACCACCTTTGAAGCCGCTGCCAAGCGCCTTTCTGCCAACGTTCTCAATATCGATATTGCCCGTTCGAGTACTTCCAAAGGTGAAACCCTGCGTGACACCTTATGGAATCTGGAAGCCATGGCGGCCGATATTTTCGTGGTGCGTCATTCATCTTCAGGGGCAGCGCATTTTATTGCCAAGGATGTCTGTCCAACAGTGGCAATTATTAATGCCGGTGATGGCCGTCATGCGCATCCGACTCAAGCGATGCTGGACATGCTGACCATTCGCCGCGAAACCAATAAAAAATTCGAAGAAATGTCGATTGCCATTATTGGCGATATCAAGCATTCACGTGTCGCGCGTTCAGATGTGGCTGCCTTGCAAACTTTAGGTTGCCAGGATATCCGGGTGATTGCACCGAATACCTTGCTGCCATTGGGTTTTGAAGAATATGGCGATGGTGTTCGTCTATTTAACAATATGGAAGACGGCATCAAAGACTGCGACGTGATCATTACCTTACGTATTCAAAACGAGCGTATTGATTCTCCGGCACTGGCCTCGCAAGCAGAGTTCTACAAAATGTATGGCTTGAATAAAGAACGTCTTGCCATGGCCAAACCGGATTGTATCGTGATGCATCCGGGACCAATGAACCGCGGCGTTGAAATCGACTCAAGTATTGCGGATGGTCCGCAATCTGTGATTTTGAAGCAGGTGACCAATGGTATTGCCGTGCGTATGGCGGTGTTGGCTTTATCGATGCAAGGCCAGTTACAAGAACAAGGTTTGATTGAAGCGATTGCGGGTTAAGGAATAAGTCATGACTATTGTAAAAATTGAAAATGTCCGTGTTCTTGATCCAATCCAAAACACTAATTCTATCCAGACCGTGTATCTGGAAAATGGAAAATTCGTTGCAGAAACAGCAGATGTCTCTGAAACGATAGATGGTCAAGGCAAATGGTTGATGCCAACCATGGTCGATTTGTGTGCGCGTTTACGTGAACCGGGTCAACAGCAACACGGTACGCTTAAGTCTGAAGGAAAAGCGGCACGTGAAAATGGCATTTTGCACGTATTTACGCCACCCGATTCAAAGCCAATCGTACAAGATAATGGTGCGCTGATTCACGGTCTGGTCGAAAAAGCCATGCTGGATGGTGGGATCTATCTTCAAGTGATTGGTGCGCAAACCCAAGGCTTAAATGGTCAACAACCGGCAAATATGGCGGGCTTGAAAAAGGGCGGTTGTACTGCGGTTTCCAATGCCAGTGCGCCGTTTGCCAATGATGATGTGGTACTGCGTACCCTTGAATATGCTGCAGGCTTAGACCTGACGGTGGTGTTCTATGCGGAAGAACCACAAATTGCCAAAGACGGCTGTGTGCATGAAGGGTTTATTGCATCACGTCAGGGCTTGCCGATGATTCCGGCACTGGCTGAAACCGTGGCGATTGCCAAATATCTGTTGATGATTGAATCAACCAAAGTACGAGCACACTTTGGTCTGTTGTCTTGTGGTGCTTCGGTGGAACTCATTCGTATTGCCAAGGAAAAAGACTTACCGGTGACCTGTGATGTGGCCATGCATCAGTTACATCTGACCGATCATTTAATTGATGGTTTTAACTCACTGGCACATGTACGTCCGCCACTTCGTTCTGAACACGATAAAGAATTATTGCGCCAAGGTGTGAAATCAGGCGTGATTGATGCGATTTGTACTCATCATGAACCGTTAAGCAGCTCTGCGAAAATGGCGCCGTTTGCTGAAACACAGCCAGGATTCACAGCTTTTGATACTTATGTGCCTTTTGGTTTGCAATTGATTCGTGAGGGGTTATTGACTCCACTGGAATGGGTGGAAAAAGTGACCTTGGCTCCGGCACGTGTTGCACAAATGGCAGATCGATGGATAAATGAATCAGGCTGGGTGCTGCTAGATCCGGAACTGGAATGGACCCTGAATAAAGAAAGCATCGTGTCACAAGGTAAAAATACCCCGTTAATTAATCAAAAAGTGCTGGGTAAAGTTGTTCAAACTTTTGTTGCTTAAGTGATCCCAATTTTATAAAAGTCAGCTTCGGCTGGCTTTTTTTATTTCTATAAATTCTATGTCTGTAAAATGAGTACTCAACAAAAATAGTGAAACTTTATGATATTCATACAATTATTTACATTTTCAAAAAATGGGGATCGTTACACTGATTAAATATTAAACATTAGAAAAATCAAAAGAATGGTGACGATTATGAATATAGACTTTATAGAACGCTTAAAAAGCGATGTTACGGCGATTGTGCTTCAAGGTGAAACCGAGCATTTATTTGCCAAAGATCAAGCTTTGGCTCAATTCTATCCCATCTTTTTAAGTATATTACGTTCACGTCCCGCCTGGATTGAAAATCTTGGTCAGCAACTCAATCCAAAAATCCATGAATTATTCAATGCAAACCCGGCACTCAAGCAGCAATTTCTCGATCAAATGGATCAGAGCGCACCGCAAGACGAAATAGAACATACCTTGAACCGGTCAATTGTACCGACCATGAATTTTTTACAGACCGAAGCAGGTGCTTCGAGTCCGGAAGCGATTAGCCATTTGCTGGAAACCCACGCCGATTCGATTCAGCGTACATTACCCGTTTGGGCTGGCCCTATTCTGGCAGCGCTAGGAGTTTCACCCTTGGCAGGGCAGAATTTAAATCAGGAGCCTGTATTGGCGGAGCAGACCATCATTGTTCAGGAAGAGAGAAAAACCGGCTTTTTATGGCCGTTTATTATTTTTCTGATCTTGGCGGGTTTGATCCTCTTTCTGGTTCGTAGCTGCATGCAGGATGATGTTGAAGATTCAAATACCCAAGCGACCAGTGAAGTTGCTGCAGCTCAGCCTGCATCCTTGCGATTAAGTACAGGCAGTAATGGCGAAATTGTCAGTTGTCAATTACAGCTGAATAATCTGCAGTATATGGAAATTTTGCAAAACGAGATCAAACAGATCTTTAATTATAATATTGGTTGTGGGGCGCTGAGCAGTGAGGTTTATCATTCAGAATTTATTGATCAGGATACTATTCCGACTGTGTTGAGAACAATGCAGGGAATGCCAAATGTGTCACTTGACTGGATTGGCAATCAGGTTTCAGTGCGTGCAGCAACCAATGCAGAGGCCGAGCGTCTGGCAGCACAAATTCGTAGTCTGGCCAAAAATGTCACAGTGGTGACCCAGCAGCCGCTCAATAGAAGTGACGTGATTAATACCGCCAATAGTGAGGCAGAACAAGCCTTGGCCAGTATCAAGACCGATAATGTTAAAGCGCTGGATGTGGCGACTGCACTGAATTTACAGATCATTAATTTTGATACGGCATCGACTGAAGTTCCCGAGGTCAATAAATTGGTGCTGGATCAGGCTGCTGCATTATTGCAACGAGCACCGCATGTCATTCTGAAGGTTACAGGACATGCCGATGCTCAGGGTAGTGAAGCAGAAAATAAGGTGCTGTCTGTGCAACGAGCTCAAGCGATTACCAGTTATCTCGTTGGAAAAGGGGTCAATCCTGCACAGTTACAGGCAGTTGGCATGGGAGAGGATCAGCCGGTTGAACCCAATGCCACACCTGCCGGACAGTTTCAGAATCGTCGCGTGACCTTTGAGGTCGTGAATACCGAAACGGGAATTGTACGTGAAGTAGATGATGAAGGTGTAGTTGAGAAGACAGGAAATTAAGAGAGCAGCCTAAATGAAAAAGGACGAATCTTCGTCCTTTTTTATTATCTTAAATTAAGAAAATACCGGCGGGCTATAAGTCAATGTCCGACCAAGGAACCATAGCAGGAACAGTACCAAAGGCAGATGGAAAATCAACTGGGTCACCGTAAATCCAATCACATCTTTGGCTTTTAATTTCAGGATACCCAACATCGGAAGCATAAAGAATGGATTAATCAGATTCGGCAAGGCTTCTGCCGCATTATAAATCTGTACCGACCAGCCCAGATGCACTTTCAGGTCATGCGCAGCCTGCATCACATAGGGCGCTTCGATAATCCATTTCCCTCCGCCAGAAGGAATAAAGAAACCCAGAATCGCCGAGTATAAGCCCATCACAATGGCAAAGGTTTCCTGCGAGGCAATGGAAACAAAGAACTCGGCAATGTAATGTGACAATGACAGATCGGCCGGGTTTAGCGCATTGGTCATCATAAAGGCAATACTGCCATACAGCGGAAACTGGATCAGTACCCCAGAAATGGCGGGTACGGCTTTGGATACCGCATTCAGGAAATTTCGCGGTGTACCGTGTAAGGCCACGCCCAAAATCAGGAAGATAAAGTTATAGGTATTTAAGCTGGAAATGGCCAGAATCGGATTGCTTTTGGAAAATTCGTTAAACATCCAGACTGCGCCCAGAATCACAATCAGAATGCTTAAAATGGGTGAATTTTCCAGCCAATCTCCCGGTCTTTTTTCGGCAGATACTTCCGGTTTTTCTTCTTCAATCTGAATCGGGAAGTGCTCAATGGTTTTAATGTCAGACCCTTTAGGTGCTGACCAGTAAGCAATCGCAATTGAAGCTACAATCAGTACCGCCGTCATGATCATGGATTGCGGCAGGAAAATGGTTTCGGTAAATGGAATCACGCCCGTCAGATTATAAATCGGTTCAGGCAGACTGCTTTTATTGGCCTGTAACTGTGCAGCTGAAGAACTGATGCCCAGTGCCCAGGTCGCACCCATCCCGATAATCGCGGCAGCCGCAGCAGCGCGGTAATCCATGTTAAGCTCTTTACGCTGTGCCAGTGCAATCACTAGGAGTGCAGTCAGTACAGTACTCATGGCCCAATTAATCAGAGAAATTAACAGGCTGACCGTGGCGACCAGGACAATCGCACCACGACCGGAATGTGGCAGGCGCGCCATTTTCTGGATCAGAAGCTGGACAGGCTTGGACACCGAAACCACATAACCGACCACGATCAGCATGCACATCTGCAAGGTAAAGGGAATCAGGCTCCAGAAGCCGTCACCAAAGGAAATCGCGACATCCTGTGCGGGTGCACCAATTCCGATGGCGGCAATCGCCACAATGATGACGCCAAGCAGGGCAAAAATATAAGAATCCGGAAACCATTTTTCAGACCAGTCGCTGACGCGCAAGGCGAAGCGCTGCAAAATATTTTGTTGAGTTTGCATGATTAAAATCCATTTATTCTGCGATTATTATTTTGAAATGAAACAGCTATATATAAAAAGCCCTTAAAAAATTTTATTCTTAAGGGCTGGCTGGATCAGGCAGCGTTACGCAGAAGCGCTACCCCCGTGACTTTCTGAATCTCTTCAAAACTTACCTCTGGTGCCAGTTCAACCAGTCGAATTCCATCAGGAGTAATATCCAGTACACCGAGATCGGTAATAATCCGGTTCACCACAGCTTGGCCGGTCAGCGGCAGGCTACATTGCGGTACAATCTTCGGTGTACCATCTTTGGCACAGTGTTCCATCAAGACCACGACCTTTTGTACACCCGCGACCAGATCCATGGCACCGCCCATGCCTTTGACCTTTTTGCCCGGAATCATCCAGTTGGCCAGATCACCAGTTTCAGACACTTCCATAGCACCCAGAATGGCGATATTGACATGACCGCCACGGATCATGGCAAATGAGTCGGCACTTGAGAAAAATGAAGCACCTTTACGCGCGGTGACCGTCTGTTTACCGGCATTGATCAAATCAGCATCGACAGTTTCAGCAGTAGGAAATTCGCCAATCCCCAGCAGACCATTTTCAGACTGCAACCAAACATTGATATTTTCCGGAATATAGTTCGCGACTAACGTTGGCAGGCCAATCCCTAAATTGACATAGAAACCATCTTCAAGCTCTTGTGCCGCGCGCTGCGCCATTTCATTACGTGTCCAAGCCATGATCAAGCCTCCGCCTTTAAAGTCATCTGTTCAATACGTTTTTCCGGTTGAGTATTCAGGACTATCCGGTTCACATAAATGCCGGGTAGATGGATTTCGTCCGGATCCAGCGCACCAATCTCGACAATTTCTTCAACTTCAGCAATGGTAACTTTACCGGCCATGGCACAGACCGGATTAAAATTCTGGGCAGTTTTACGGAAAATCAGGTTGCCGGCTTTATCGGCCTTATAGGCTTTAACCAAGGCGACATCAGCTGTTAAAGATTCTTCCAGAATGTAAGACTTGCCATTAAATTCACGGACATCTTTGCCTTCAGCGATTACGGTTCCGACACCCGTCGCCGTATAAAAAGCCGGAATCCCGGCACCGCCAGCACGTAATTTTTCTGCCAGTGTACCCTGTGGGGTCAGTTCAACTTCCAGTTCACCATTTAAATATTGACGTTCGAATTCCTTGTTTTCACCCACATAAGATGAAATCATTTTTTTAATCTGTTTGGTTTCCAGCAATAGCCCCAGACCAAAACCGTCCACACCGGCATTATTGGAAATACAGGTCAGGTTGGTAGCACCGCTCTGTTTTAATGCGGCAATCAAGGCTTCCGGAATACCACATAGGCCAAAACCACCGACGGCCAGGGTATGACCATCTTGCACCACACCTTTTAAGGCGGCTTGAGCGCTGTCATAGACCTTGTTTGACATCTTGTCACCTCTATTGTTGTTGCAGCAGATTTGGGCTGCTGCTTATATCCTTATGATTGCTTGAGGTCATTTTGCTCAAGCATGATTATTTTTAAGCACAGGCTTTTTGCCAATAGGCATTGGCATAATTGGATGGATTATTGCGCTGCAAGACTTCACTGATATTACGACTGGCCTGCATCAGTGCATCCAGCTGAATACCGGTTTCAAAGCCCATATTCGAGAGCAGGTAATACAGGTCTTCAGTTGAAACATTGCCTGAAGCGCCTTTGGCATAAGGGCAGCCACCTAGGCCAGCAATGGATGAATCAAAGATCCGAATGCCTTGCAGTAAAGACTGGTAAATATTGGCGATGGCCATGCCGTAAGTATTATGAAAATGACCTGCCAAAACTTTAGTATCAAGTTCAGCCAGACAAGCCTCCCAGACATTTCTTACCCGATCCGGTGTTGCTGTACCAATGGTTTCACCCAATGACACTTCGTAGCAGCCCATCTCCAGCAAACGCTGGGTGACTTTGACCACCTGCTTCGGATCAATGGCACCTTCATAAGGACAGTCCACCATGCAGGAGACATAGCCACGTACCTTAATATCATTGGCTTTGGCTGCTGCCATGACATCGGTAAATTTCTCGAAGCTTTCATCAATCGAGCAGTTGATGTTTTTGCGGGTAAAGCTTTCAGAAGCAGCGGTAAATACCGCCACTTCCTTGCAACCCACAGCCAGTGCCGATTCAAAACCTTTCAGATTTGGAGTTAACAAACTGAACTGAATATTCGGATCTTGGGGTAGGCTGGCAAAGAGCACATCACTGTCTGCCATTTGCGGTACCCATTTGGCTGAGACACAGGAACCGACTTCGATGGACTGCAGACCGGTTTTCATCAGGTCCAAAATCAGGTTTTTCCGGTCATCCAATGTCAAAGGTGTTTTTTCATTTTGCAGGCCATCGCGTGGTCCGACTTCTACGATTTTGACAAAATCCGTCATGCCACTTCCTCCGCCAGTGGCTGGAACTCGACCAGTTCATCACCAGCTTTGACTTGATCACCTTTCTGGAAATATGAACTTGCAATGATGCCGTCATGCGGTGCACGAATTGAATATTCGATCTTCATGGCTTCCAGCGTCATCAGTACATCATCTTTTTTGACTTTGTCATTGGCTGCCACGAGCACCTGGGTAATGACACCTGGCATTGGCGCGATCAGATTATTTTCCGTGCCTTGTTCATCCTGATTATTAAAATCAGACTTCAGGTAATTGAACTTATAGCTTTGACCATTCTGGAATAGGGTAATGCCTTGCTCAGTCTGGCTAAAAGCCAGTTTTTGCTGTTTACCCGCCAGTTGCAACGCTAAAGTATGGGCATCGACGAGCTGACCCTGAATTTGAATTTGCTGACCGTTATAGCTGGCGACAAAACCTTGATCCTGAGTATTGAACTGAACTTTTAGTTTGATGTCATTGCGTTGTAATTGCACTGTATGACTATTTTGCTGGTTTAAGCGCCAGAATGCTTGCTGCTGCCATACCGGATTGCTTGGAATGGGATTCTGTGCTTGACGTGACAGAAGTTCAATCAGTGCAGCACTGACCACCAGTTCGGCACTGATATCCGCAGAAGGTTTGAGTAAGAATTCTTCTTCACGCTGAATCAGGCCAGTATCTAAATGTGCATTTTTGAATGAGTCGCACAGCACTAGCCGGTCAAGGAAAGCGATATTGTTGCCCAGACCATCGACATGGAACTGACCCAGTGCATGGTGCATCTGGGTTAGGGCTGCTTCACGGTTCTTACCCCAGACAATCAGTTTGGCAATCATCGGATCATAATAAGTGCTGATCTCGTCACCTTCGACAATACCGCTATCGACACGTACACAGTCACTTTGCTCCGGATAATGCAGGTAGCTGATCTGACCAATCGCAGGAATAAAGCCTTTTTCCGGTTCTTCGGCATAAACACGGGCTTCAAGTGCATGTCCATGAATCTGCAATTCATGCTGCTGCTTCGGTAAAGGTTCACCAAAAGCCACGCGCAGTTGCCATTCCACCAGATCCTGTCCGGTAATCATTTCCGTCACTGGATGTTCAACCTGAAGACGGGTATTCATTTCCATGAAGTAAGCTGTGCCGTCTTGCTCCACGATAAACTCGACTGTACCGGCACCGACATAATTTACTGCACGCGCAGCATCGATTGCCGCCTGACGCATCGCCTCCAGTTTGTCTTCCGGCATTTGCGGTGCAGGCGCTTCTTCCAGCACTTTCTGGTGACGGCGCTGTACCGAGCAATCACGTTCGAACAGATGTACATAATTGCCGTGGGTATCACCAAACACCTGCACTTCAATATGACGTGGTTGAATCACATAGCGTTCAATCAGTACATCTTCATTACCAAAGCTGGAGCGTGCTTCACTTTTACATGAGGCCAGTGAACTCAGGAAGTCTTCACTGCGTTCCACCAGACGCATGCCTTTACCGCCACCGCCGGCACTGGCCTTGATCAGTACCGGATAGCCAATATTGTCTGCCTGCTGTTTCAGGAAGTCGGCATCCTGATTGGTCCCATGATAGCCGGGGGTTAGAGGCACACCGGCTTTTTCCATCAGCGCTTTAGAGGTGGCCTTTAGACCCATTGCCAGAATGGCATCGACTGGCGGGCCAATAAAGACAATATTGTTGTCCTGACAGGCCAAGGCAAACTGGTCATTTTCGGACAGGAAACCATAACCGGGGTGAATCGCCTGGGCACCAGTGTTTTTGGCTGCCTGAATAATGCGATCAATTTGCAAATAACTTTGTGCTGCTGGCGATTCACCAATATAGATCGCTTCATCGGCCAGTTTCACATGTTGTGCCTGCGCATCAGCATCGGAATAGACGGTAACGGTGGCAATTCCTAATTTCTTCGCTGTACGAATCACACGGCAGGCAATTTCACCACGGTTGGCAATTAAAATCTTCTCAAACATTGTAGGATCCTTCTCGTTGTTATGCCGTGGTCTTGATCCAAGCCGGGCTTTGTTTGTTCAAAAATGCATTCAGTCCATTTTTCGCCTCATCTCCCTGGCGAATATGGGCAATATGCTGTGCTGTTTTAAGCAGTAAATCTTCGGTCAATACCTGTTGGTCAACCAGTTGAATCAACTGTTTCGATGCGCTCTGTGCGGCAGGACCACCAAGTAAAAGTGCTTCCACAATTTCATCAATTTTGCTGTCGAGCTGTTCTGGTGGAGTGACTTCATGCGCAAGACCAATGCTTTTGGCCTGTTCAGCAGTAATCCGCTCGGCAGTCAGGAAATAACGTGAAGCTTGACGTGTACCAATTGCACGAATTACATACGGGCTGATGGTCGAAGGTGCCAGACCTAAGCGAACCTCGGAAGTGGCAAACTTGGCATCTGTACTGGCCACACAAATATCACAGGCTGAGGCCAGCCCCATGCCGCCACCAAAGGCAATGCCGTGTACCCGGGCAATGGTTGGCTGTTTTAAGGTCGCCAGACTTTGCAGCATTTTTGCCAGTTTGAGCGCATCCGCCTCATTGTCTGCCTGTGATGCCTGACCGGCCTGTTTCATCCAGTTCAGATCCGCACCCGCAGAGAAGCTTTTGCCACGACCCGCCAGAATCACCACGCGTACATCATCACGGTTATTTAAAGACTGGAAGCAAGCATGCAGTTCTTCAATGACTTGAGTATTAAAGGCATTGTGCAGTTCAGCACGGTTAATCCAAACCGTTGCCACCTGATTCTGCTGTTCGAGCTGTAAAAATTGATACGTCATTTTGTCACCTCTTACATGCGGAACACGCCGAATTTGGTTGGCTGGATGGGCGCATTCAGGGCTGCAGCTAGACTTAAAGCCAGAACCTCACGTGATTGCGCCGGATCAATCACACCGTCATCCCATAAACGCGAAGACGCATAATAAGGATGGCCTTGGCGTTCGTATTGATCACGAATTGGTTGTTTAAACTGGTCTTCTTCTTCAGCTGACCAGCTGCCGCCTTTCTGTTCAATCTGGTCACGTTTTAAGGTCGACAAAACGCTAGAGGCCTGTTCACCGCCCATCACTGAAATACGCGAGTTTGGCCAGGTCCACATAAAGCGTGGCGAGTAAGCGCGTCCACACATACCATAGTTGCCTGCACCAAAAGAACCGCCAATCACTAGAGTCAGTTTCGGTACATTGGCATTGGCGACGGCCATCACCAGCTTGGCACCATTTTTGGCAATGCCTTCATTTTCATACTGGCGGCCGACCATAAAGCCGGTAATGTTTTGCAGGAAAATTAGTGGAATATTGCGCTGGGTACACAGTTCAATAAAATGTGCGCCTTTTTGGGCTGACTCGGAAAATAGAATGCCATTATTGGCAATAATCCCGACCGGCATGCCATAGAGCTTGGCAAAACCGGTCACCAGGGTAGTGCCGAAACGTGCCTTGAACTCGTCAAAACGTGAGCCATCGACAATACGCGCTATCACTTCACGGATATCAAAAGGCTTGCGCGCGTCACTCGGCACAATGCCGTACAGTTCCGAACTGTCAAACAGCGGCGCTTCGATTTCATCTGCGGTCTTGTTTGGCTTTTTGTTCAGGTTGGCCACGATGTTGCGGGCAATCGCAAGTGCATGTTCATCGTTTTCAGCCAGATGATCAGCCACGCCAGACAAACGGGTATGCACATCACCACCACCGAGATCCTCACTGGACACCACTTCACCAGTAGCTGCCTTAACTAGAGGAGGGCCGCCTAGGAAAATGGTGCCCTGATTGCGGACAATAATGGTTTCATCTGACATGGCAGGCACATAAGCACCGCCTGCAGTACAGCTGCCCATCACCACTGCAATTTGGGCGATACCTTGGCTCGACATACGTGCCTGATTGTAGAAAATACGGCCGAAGTGATCGCGGTCTGGAAATACTTCATCCTGTAAAGGCAAATATGCACCGCCTGAATCCACCAGATAAATACAAGTCAGATGGTTCTGTTCGGCAATTTCCTGGGCACGTAAATGCTTTTTCACTGTTAATGGATAATAAGTACCGCCTTTCACCGTAGCATCATTGGCGATGATCATGCAGGTCACACCGTTGACCTGACCAACACCAGCGACCACACCTGCGGCAGGAACATCATCCTGATACACCTGATAGGCAGCCAGCTGACCAATTTCCAGAAAAGCGGTTCCTGGATCGATCAGGTGATTAATCCGTTCACGTGGTAACAGCTTGCCGCGATCTAAATGTTTTTGGCGGGCAGTTTCGCCGCCACCGAGGGCAATCTTTTCAACTTTCTGTTTCAGGTCATCCACCAGTTGCAGCATGGCAGTCTGGTTGGTTTTAAACTCTTCACTACGTATATTGATTTTGCTCGATAACTGATTCATGACCAACATCCTTGTTTTATTCTAAGTGTTAAGATTTAGGCTGTTTCGTTGAAAAGTTCACGGCCAATCAGCATGCGGCGGATTTCTGAAGTACCGGCGCCAATTTCATACAGTTTGGCATCGCGCCATAAACGGCCTGCAGCAAACTCGTTGATATAACCGTTACCACCTAAAGTCTGAATGGTTTCTCCTGCCATCCAGGTCGCTTTTTCAGCAGCATATAAAATGGCACTGGCAGCATCTTTACGCAGGCTACGGCTATGCTCAGCTTTGTCACATTCAGCACCGACCGCATAAACCAGTGCCTTACAGGCTAGCCAGGTCGAATACATGTCGGCAATTTTGCCTTGCATTAACTGGAATTCGCCCAGCGCCTGACCAAACTGTTTACGGTCATGAATATATGGAATCACGGTATCCATACAGGCATCCATAATCCCCAGTGGGCCAGCACTCAATACAGCACGCTCATAGTCCAGACCACTCATCAAGACCTTGGTGCCATTACCGACGCCGCCCATGACGTTTTCTTTGGGTACTTCGACATTGTCAAAAAACAGCGGATAAGTGTTTGAACCGCGCATACCCAGTTTGTCCAAATGTGTGCCATGACTGAAACCTGGCATATTTTTTTCAACCAGAAAGGCGGTCATGCCTTTGGCGCCGGCCTGCAAATCGGTTTTTGCATAGACCACCAGGACATCGGCATCGCCACCATTGGTGATCCACATTTTTGAACCATTCAACAGGTAGTGATCGCCTTTGTCTTCTGCTTTCAGTTTCATGCTCACCACATCCGAGCCTGCATTCGGTTCAGACATTGCCAAGGCACCGACATATTCACCTGAAATCAGTTTAGGCAGATAACGCTGTTTCTGTTCTTCAGTACCATTTCGCTTAATTTGGTTTACACATAGGTTAGAATGTGCGCCATAGGACAGCCCAATGGATGCAGAAGCACGGGAAATTTCCTGCATGGCAATGATGTGCGCCAGATAACCAAAATTTGAACCGCCATATTCCTCACTGACTGTCAGCCCGAGCAGGCCCATCTCGCCAAACTTTTTCCAAAGGTGGGCAGGGAACTTGTTGTCACGGTCAACCTGTTGAGCAATCGGGGTAATTTCTTTGGCGCAAAAAGCGGCCACTGAATCACGAAGCGCTATTAGAGTTTCATCCAAACCGAAATCCAAGCTTTGTAAATTCATTCTTCATCCATCCTGAGGTTATATTTGTTGTGTCCAAAAAAGCATTTTTGTTGTGCTTGTGGTTTTAACATACAATGAAAAAATAAAAAAGTGAATCTATATTCACAAAATGATTTACAATTCATTTTATCTTGTTGAGATTAATTTTATGAGTTATAAAAGATCATCATTGATGCAGGAACGAATGGAACAAAATCGCCTGTCGATTTTGGAATCTGCTCGTGAACTGATTATTCAAGGGGGCTTGAAGGAGGCATCGATTCAGGCGATTGCAGAACGCGCAGGCGTTTCTACAGGGCTGGTCTATCGATATTTCGAAAGCAAAAGCCAGATTTTAATTGAGGTTTTGTCGGCCGCGATTCAGCATGAAGTCGGAATTCTGAACCATATTGCCGAGTCAGATTTGTCGCCAAGACTGAAATTGCAAAAATCTGTTACAACTTTTGTCAAGCGTGCCATGAATAGCCCCCAACTGGCGTATTCACTGATGTTCGAACCGGTTGATCCGGAAATGGAACATGAGCGTTTTCGCAGTAAGCAGCTGCTCAAGCAGAGCATTAAGGAAATTCTGGCCGAAGGAAAGGTCAATGGAGAATTCGAATTTGAAGATTTGAATACGGCAGCATTGGGCGTGGTTGGTGCCATGACCTTTGTCGTGATTGAACCTTTAAATCCGTCCCGAAATGTCATGTTTGATCAGAAGTATAAGGATCACTTTGTCAAACAGATTGCCGATTTTTGTGTCAACGCAGTACGTGGACAGGAGGAAAATTTACAAGCATAAACGCACAAAAAACCGGTACACAGACAAGGTCGTCGTGGTCATAAAACAATTAGTAAAGTTGAAAATCAGAATTACAAAGAATCAAGGAGATCGATTCAATGACACAAGTACGGTTAAGCTATGCCTATGGAACCAGCAGCCAGCCTTTATTGGGCATGACGATTGGTGAAAAATTTGATCAGGCTTGCGAGCAGTATGCAGAACGTGATGCGGTAGTGAGTTTGCATCAGAACATACGCCTCAGTTACCGGCAGCTACAGGATCAGGTCAATGCCTTTGCCTGTCAGCTGCTGAAACTAGGTATGCAAAAAGGTGACCGTCTGGCAATCTGGTCGCCGAACTGTGTGGAATGGACCATTACCCAGTTTGCGGCCTTCAAGGCAGGCATTATTCTGGTGAACCTGAATCCGGCCTATAAAAGCAATGAGCTTGAATATGTGCTAAACAAGGTCTCCTGTAAGGGACTGGTGATTGCAGCGCAGTTTAAGACGACGGACTATCAGGAAATTCTGACTAAAATTGCACCGGAATTGCAGGAAACCGAGGATAAATTCCTTAATGCAGAGCGTCTGCCGCATTTAAAACATGTAATTAAAATTGATGATCAGCAGCATACCGGTATCCACCGTTTTCAGGATTTACTAAGCTCGCCAAGCGCCCAAGAGCTGGAACAACTGCAACAGATCTCCAGTGAATTGCAGTTCGATGAAACGATTAATATCCAGTTTACTTCGGGCACTACGGGCAATCCGAAAGGCACCATGCTGACCCATAATAATATTTTAAATAACGGGTACTTTGTCGGTGAAGCGATTCATTTAGGTCCAGAGGACCGCGTCTGTATTTCAGTTCCTTTATTTCACTGCTTTGGTATGGTGATGGGTAATCTGGCCTGTATTACGCATGGTTCTGCCATGATCTATCCATCAGCTGTATTTAATCCGCTGGAAACCTTGAAAGCCATTCAGCAGGAAAAATGTACTGCGGCTTATGGTGTGCCAACCATGTTTATCGCCATTCTTGAGCATGAACAGTTTGACGAATTTGACCTGTCCAGTCTGCGTACCGGGATTATGGCGGGTAGTCCATGTCCGCAGGAAATTATGCAGCGCGTGATTGAACGCATGCATATGTCTGAAATCACGATTTGTTATGGCATGACCGAAACTGCGCCAGTGAGTGCACAAAGCTCAACGGCAGACAGTGTCGAGCGACGTGTTAGTACGGTTGGCCGGGTACATCCGCATCTGGAAGTCAAAATTGTCGATGAAAATGGCAAGGTGGTTCCACGCGGCCAATTGGGTGAGCTGTGTGTACGTGGTTATTCAGTGATGCTCGGTTATTGGGAAGATCAGGATAAAACCCAGGAAGTGATTGATGCGGCGCGCTGGATGCATACCGGTGATATCGCTGAAATGGATGATGAAGGCTTTGTCAAAATCAAGGGCCGAATCAAGGACGTGGTGATTCGTGGAGGGGAAAACCTGTTCCCGAAAGAAATTGAAGATTTCCTTTATACCCATCCGGCTGTTTCAGATGTACAGGTGATTGGGGTGCCAGACCATAAATATGGTGAGGAACTTTGTGCCTGCATCATCCTGCATGAAAATGATCCTTGTACTGAAGAAACCATCCGTCAGTATTGTAAGGAGCATATTTCTCACAATAAAGTGCCGCGCTATGTGCGTTTCTTCCAGGAATTTCCAATGACGGCTTCAGGGAAGGCGCAGAAGTTCAAATTGCGTGAATTTATGCGTGAAGAGCTGAACTTGAAAGAGATTGCTTAAACTTTATTTTTTACGTTAGAACTAATCCTAAAGCTAACAATTAATAGCAACTCATCAGAGAGCCCGGCGACATGGATGTCGCCGTTTCACTGTATGGCAGGGATGCCATATCAGTGAAACAAAAGGGTTTGGTTACTTTGCCCCGTCAAAGTAACGAAAAACCTGCGCAATGGACGTTCAATATATCTAGCAGTTTGAGGTTGTACATTTAGCAAGATTCTAAAATGTCTGTAAATGAATTTACTGATCACGACGGTCTGGTAATAGAAATACATGAATGTACTGAACATCTAAAATCAGAGTAAAATATGGCAAAAAACTTTCACAGTGAAGTCGTGGTCGCCAGTTATGACGATCATATCCGTAAACTGATTCCCGGTTATGAACTGGTGCATCAGCAGATTGAAGCAATTCTCAGCACTGAACTCCCAGAAACCGCACATATATTAATAGTGGGTTGCGGAACAGGTTATGAATTGTCGTATTTATTAGAGCAACATCCAGACTGGACCTTTACTGCAATTGATCCATCAGCAGCTATGCTGGAACAGGTTAGTAAAAATCTGAATTCCATAGATCAACAAAGGGTACAACTTATCCAAAGCACAATCCAAGATTTGAATCAGCCGGATACGTTTGATGCTGCGTTGGCCATTCTAGTGGCACATTTCATTCCAAATTCCGAAAAAAACGGATTTTTTCAGGCTATTTATCAGTGTCTTAAAACCAATGGTCTTGCATTGACCTATGATCTGATGCAACCTGAAGATCAGCAAGACATTAAAACTATGCAGAAGATGGCACAACAGACAGGGTTGAGTGTAACGCAAAGTACCAAGATGATTGAACGCTTGGAGCAGGATTTTTACTTGTTATCTGCGCATAATTTTAAAGTGCTTTTAACCAAAGTCGGATTTAAACAGTGCAAAATTTATTGTCAAATCATGGATTATCATGGCTTTTTGCTCAGAAAATAAAGATAAAAGCACTTTTTGTAAACTCTAAAGTTTAAGTGAATATTCAGGGAAGTATTAAAACAATGTCGGCATATTACAGTTTTATTCAGCGCGAACAGCATGCAGATGGCAGTACTACGGCTTATTACCGTTCTAATATTCATGCACAAGGTGCGTGGAATCCGCATGAGCAGCACATGGCGCCAGCCACCGGTATTCTATGCGTCGAACTGGAACAGTTTCAGCCACGTGCTGACATGCGTATTGGTCGGGTCGGGCTGGATATTTTTGGCCTGATAGCCTTTGGTGAATTTTCCATTACTACGCGCATGATCCGTCCGGGTAAAACCATCGAGCTGGTTGAAGCTGAAATGTGTGCCAATGGTAAAACCTGTATCGTGGCACGCGCGTGGAGAATGCTGACTTCAGATACCAAGGCCATTGCCGGAGTGGAAGACTTTCCAATCGAAAGTCCAGAATATTTACCGGTTTGGGAGGGTATGCGCTGCTGGCCAGGCGGTTATATCCAGAGTATTGAAACCCGGGCACATGCTGACCATCGTGCAGGCAAGGGCATTGTCTGGCTGAGAAATTCGCTGGACATGGTAGAAGGTCAACCGACGACAGACTTTAGTCGTTTGCTCGGTATGGTCGATACGGCCAATGGCATTGTGCCACGTCAGGACCCGAATTCCGGTTGGGGATTTCCGAATCTGGACCTGCAGATTCATATGCACCGTCTGCCGCAGGGTAAATGGCTGGGACTGGAAGTGGTGCAGCAATATGGTGAAGATGGTATCGGTCTGACTAGCGGGATTCTGCATGATGTTCATGGACCTTTTGGCCGAAGTGAACAGATTCTGACCCTGCGAAAGTTCTAAAGCCTATTCAAAAACATCAAGGCCAATTGCCTCAATCTGTATTTATTGGCATGCTGTGCGCAATGAGTCAGGAACAGCACAAGATGCGGATCAGTATGATTGGGGCAGGGCGAGTGGCATATCATCTTGCCCGTGTATTTTCAGAACAACATGAGATCGTACAGATCTACAGTCGAACCCTAGAAAAATCACAGCAACTGGCTGAGCAATTCAACGCTCAGGCCATCGCTCGACCTGAACAGCTGAGTCATGAGGTGGATCTGGTCATTATCGCGGTCAGTGATCAGTCGATTGCCAGCGTCATTGAACGGATTCATCCGCATTTGCAGCAGAACCTGATCGTACATACCTCTGGCAGTACCCATCTCGATTTACTGAAAAATGTGCATGTGCGTGCAGGCGTATTTTATCCTTTGCAGACCTTTAGTCTGGAACGCCAGATTGATTGGCAGCAGACGCCACTATTTATTGAGGCGGAGAATGAACAGGACCAAATCCTGTTATTAGAACTGGCAAATAGCCTAAGCAATCGTGTTTATACTTATAATTCTAGTCAACGTCTCAGTTTGCATCTTGCAGCGGTATTTGCCTGTAACTTTGCCAATTATTGTTATGACATGGGCAAGCAGGTGGTTGATGCACAACAGGTCGATTTTAGTTTGTTGTATCCCTTGATGCTGGAAACCGCCAGTAAAGCCACGCAGAATGATCCCAAACAAATGCAGACCGGCCCAGCGATGCGTGGTGATCAGAATATCTTGAATATGCATCAGCAGATGTTAGCTAATATGCAGCGGGAAGATTTGCAAAATGTCTATCAGTTGTTGAGCCAGCAAATCCTAGAACGTCATCGAAAATAAAAGAGCCGGATTTTTTAGTCTAAAATAAAATACTCAATTCTTTTTCCTCTTTAATTTTGGTGAAAAATGAAAAGAAAAAATAATAAAAAATGGAAATAGTATAAAGATGAAAATCTATTTTTCTTCTTAAGTGTTATTTCGGGTGCATTTGTCTTTATATATAAGTGGATTGCAAAATTTCTCCCATAAAAAAGCGCTGATTAATCAGCGCTTTTTTTGAATCTTGGATTAAGAAATTTTCTTGAAGATAAAATCATTAATCTTGTGACCGGCTTCAATCCCGCGACGTTCAAACTTGGTTTGCGGACGCCATTCTGGACGAGGGTAGCTGTTGCCTTTGCCCGCCAGATTTTCCAGTCGTGGACGTTCTTCCAATACTTCAATCATCCACTCTGCATACGGTTCCCAGTCCGTTGCAGCATGGAAAGTTCCGCCAAGCTCCAGCTTTTGCTCCACCAGTGGCATACGGTCATGCGAAACAAAACGGCGTTTAAAATGACGCTTTTTCTGCCATGGATCAGGGAAGTACAATTGCACAGTATTGATACTGTTGTCTGGCATTTCACGTAATACCTGAATTGCATCTGCATCCAGTACACGTAAATTCGTTAGGCCTTCAACACCTGCTTCGTAAATGCATTGCGCAATACCCGGTACATGCACTTCAATCCCGACAAAGTTACGCTCAGGATTGGCTTTGGCCATCAATACCAGTGAACGGCCCATCCCAAAACCGATTTCTACAGTCAAAGGGCGCTCTGGATGTTCAAAGTGCTGACGCAAATCACCCACTGGATATTCCAAAATTAAGTGACCATATTGTTCAAGCGCAGTACGTTGAGAGGTGTTTAACGGCATTGAGCGGCGCATAAACGTCACGATTTCACGGTGCTCGCTTAAGTTTTCCAGCTCCACGACTTGCTGGTCTAATTGATCGTTCGACATAACTTTGGCAAATCTAAAAATTCAGAATGCGGTATTTTAAGTCCTGAGCCGAGCAAGTCAAACTTTTCTCGGTATTTCTCCATAAAAATTGGCGAGATCTTCCAGATAAAATAAAAGAGCCAATTGAGGCTCTTTTATTAATCACCGTTCATCAGCTACTAAACCGGTCAATCAGTGTACTGCTGGCTTCATTTAAACCGATCACTGTTACGTCTATATTTTGGGCTTTAAATTTCTGGATCACATTATTCAACATGTTCACTGAGGTCACATCCCAGATATGCGCGTGGGTTAAATCCAGTTCGACATGCTCAAGCTTTTCCTTAAAATCAAAGAACTGATAGAATTTTTCTGTACTGCTGAAGAATATCTGTCCGGAAATAATATAGCTACGTGAATTGACCGTATTTAAATACGTATAGACATGTATAGTTCTTTCCAGTTTATTAATAAAGAACAGGGCAGAGAGCAATACGCCGACAAATACACCAAGCGCCAGATTATGAGTGGCAAGCACGACAATAATCACGGCAATCATCACGGTATTAAATTCTAGCGGATGTTTGCTGAATTGCTTGATTGCTCCCCATTGAAAGGTGGTAAATGCCACCATAATCATGATCGCAACCAGAGCTGCCATTGGGATATAAGCCAGCCAGTCTTTCAAAAAAACCACGAGACACAGCAGAAACACGCCAGCGACCAGAGTCGATAAACGGGTACGTGCCCCTGAAGACACATTGATAATTGACTGGCCGATCATGGCACAACCGGCCATCCCGCCCATAAAGCCGCTGACAATATTGGCCATACCCTGACCACGACATTCCTGATGACGGTCACCTTCAGTTCCGGTCACTTCATCAATGACCGTAGTGGTCATCATGCTTTCCAGCAAACCGACAGTCGCCAAGGTAAAGGAATAAGGCAGGATAATTTGCAAGGTTTCCAGATTGAGTGGAATCTCGGGAAGCAGGAACACCGGCAAGGTATCTGGAAATTGCCCCAAATCACTGACGGTACGCATATCTGCACCCAAGAAGAGAGCTAAACCGCTAAGTACGATAATACAGATCAAAGGTGAGGGAATGGCTTTGCCAATTTTCGGGATATACGGAAACAGATAAATAATTGCCAGACCAATCGCAATAAACAGATAACCGGTGCTATCCATCCGGTTAATTTCCGGGATTTGTGCCACAAATATCAGGATCGCCAAGGCATTCAAAAATCCGTATACCACCGCCTGCGATACAAAGCGCATTAATTTAGCGACTTTAAAATAACCCGCAATGACCTGAATGATGCCGGTCAGAATTGTGGCAGCCAACAGATATTGCAAACCATGTTCTTTTACCAAGGTAATCATCAAAAGTGCCATTGCGCCTGTAGCCGCAGAGATCATGGCAGGACGGCCACCAAAAAAGGCAATGGATACTGCAATGCAGAAAGAGGCATATAAACCGACTTGCGGATCGACACCGGCAATGGCAGAGAAGGCAATTGATTCAGGAATCAGGGCAAGTCCCACCACCAGACCTGCCAATACATCTGTGCGGATATTGGAAAACCATTCTTCTTTTTTCAGGCTAATCACGAAATATCATCTAAATTTGGAAAACCTGTGTATGTTAAACAGATAGAGATAAAAATCTACACAAGATTGACTTGCAAAAGCCCGGAATATCCTGAATATTGAATGAGTAACTGCCCTGAGGTGACAGTTACGCTTTTTTGCAATTTACAGGTTTGATCACTTGAAAGTTTGTCAGAAGCGATTTAAAACATTGAGAAGTGTATAACAAGGATCAGAAATGAAGCTTTACTATTCACCAGGTGCCTGCTCACTGGCAGCACATATTATTTTAAATGAAATTAATGTCGATTTTGATTTGGAACGTGTTGATTTAAAAACACATAAAACAGAAAAAGGTACGGATTATTACGAAGTTAATCCTAAAGGCTATGTACCAGCGTTAGAAATTAACCCTGGTCTGATCCTGACAGAAAATGTTGCAATTCTACCGTTTCTTGCTCAACACGATCCAAAACAAGATCTGATTCCACCATCGGGCATGGGACGTGCCAAAGTGCTGGAATGGTTAGGTTATCTGAACTCTGAACTACATGATGCCTATGCGGTGTTCTTCGGTGGCAAGTTATCCGAAGATGAAAAGAAAAAAGCCTATGCAGAGATTGATCGTCTATTGAGTTATATCGATAAAGCTATCGGTGAATCGGACAATGATTATCTGGTGGATGATAACTTTGGCCCTGCGGATGCTTATCTGTTTGTCTTGACCAACTGGTCGAACCAGATTGAGCATGATCTGAGTCCATATAAAAATATTATTCATATCCGTAATAAGGTGGCAGAACGTCAGTCTGTACAGATTGCCATGCGTGATGAAGGTCTGATTCCTTAATTACTGGAAAAAATAAAGGACTCAATTGAGTCCTTTATTTTTGTTGATGAAAATTTATTTAAAGAAATAGCCGGTTTCCGGCGAGCTGGCATTGGCCATACGCTTGCGCGGCATACGGCCTGCAAGAAAAGCTTCTCGGCCTGCTTCAACGGCTTTTTTCATCGCAGATGCCATCAAGACCGGATTTTGCGCTGCCGCAATCGCTGTATTCATGAGTACGCCGTCACAGCCCAGTTCCATCGCAATCGCAGCATCACTGGCTGTACCGACACCGGCATCGACCAGAACCGGGACTTTGGCATTTTCCTTGATGATTGACAGGGTATGTGGATTCAGAATGCCCAGACCAGAACCAATCAGGCTACCCAATGGCATAATCGCAACACAGCCCATGCTTTCCAGCTCTTGCGCCACGATCGGATCATCCGAGGTATAAACCATGATCTCAAAGCCATCGTCAATCAAGGTGCGCGCAGCTTTCAGTGTTTCGGTTACGTTTGGATAAAGTGTCTTTTCATCACCCAAAACTTCAAGTTTGACCAGATTGTGGCCATCGAGCAACTCACGCGCCAGCATACAGGTGCGGACGGCACTATTGGCATCGAAGCAACCTGCAGTATTCGGCAAAATGGTATATTTTTCCGGAGGAATGACTGATAGCAGATTCGGCTGGTCAGGATCTTGGCCAATATTGACACGGCGAATAGCGACAGTGACAATCTCTGCACCACTGGTTTCAATAGCCTGCTGAGTTTGATTTAAATCTTTGTATTTGCCTGTGCCTACCAAAAGGCGTGACTGGAATTGGCGTGAACCAATCTGTAATAAATCTTGCATAATTGTCCCGAGTATTAGCCGCCACCGACTGCGTGAATAATTTCGATTTTGTCTGTATCGCAAATCGGCGTATCGCCCAATCTGCTTTTAGGAATAATCATTTCGTTGACTTCAACTGCAAAACGCTTACCCTCAAGCGCCATACTCTGAATCAGTTCCAGCAGATTCTTGCAGTGAGTTTCCTGTTGTTCGCCATTGATGTAAATCATCATTCTAGCAACCCTCCATGATTAAGTGTTGTTCAGACTTATCTGGCGTATTTTAAAGCATTCCAGGCCAGAATTAACCATCCGGCAATCATTAAAGCGCCGCCAATAGGTGTAATCACCCCTAAACCGCGGGGTAATCCTAAGGCCATGATATACAGTGAGCCAGAAAACAGTAAAATACCAACCTGAATCAGTCCGAAGCTCCACTGAATCGGTAGTGCAGGAATGACTTTCGCGAGCAGAGAAAGAATCAGTAGTCCTAAGGCATGATAGAAAAAATAATCTGTTGCCGTTTGCCACCAGCCGAGCTGTGCTTCAGTTGCTCGCGCTTTTAAACCATGTGCACCAAAAGCACCGAGCATAACTGCAAATGCCAAATTAAGTGCTGAAATCGCAATCCACATTCGAATTGATCTTCCTGATAAAGTTTGCGCTCAACCTTAGCATAAATTCAAAATGCGGACATAAAAAAGCCTTCCTGAAGGAAGACTTTTTAAAAATAAATCAATAACAGAATTTGGTGTTAATTGGATGACATTGCTACTTTAATTTTTTCCATGGCATTTTTTTCCAGCTGACGAATACGTTCCGCAGAAACATTATATTCGGCTGCAAGCTCATGCAGGGTCGATTTCTCGTCATCTAGCCAGCGACGCTGCAAGATATTACGTGAACGATCATCTAGCTGATCCATGGCTTCATGCAGGGCAGAGGTGCTTTGCTCCTCATAGTCTTCATTTTCAATCAGACGAGCCGGGTCATAACGATTATCTTCAAGATATAACGCTGGTGCCACATGGGTGGAACCTTCATCATCGTCATCGCTTGATGCATCAAAAGCCGCATCATACGCCGTCAGACGGCCTTCCATTTCCAGTACTTGTTCTGGTGTGACATTTAAATCATTGGCAATAGACTGTGCTTCTGCGAGCGTCAACTTTTTCGATGATTTTTTCAGGCTGCGCAGATTAAAGAACAGTTTACGTTGCGCTTTAGTGGTGGCGATTTTCACGATACGCCAGTTACGGATCACGTATTCGTGAATTTCCGCCTTGATCCAGTGCACGGCAAATGACACCAAACGTACGCCCATATTCGGGTCAAAACGTTTCACAGCTTTCATCAGACCCAGGTTGCCTTCCTGAATCAGGTCACCTTGTGGCAGACCATAACCTGCATAACTACGCGCAATATGTACCACAAAACGCAAGTGCGACATGACCAGCATTTTCGCTGCATCTAAATCTTGGTCATAGTAATAGCGTTCAGCCAACTCTTTTTCTTGTTCGGCTGTTAAAATCGGAATCTGATTGACAGTGCTGATATAAGCACCGAGGTTGACACCTGGCGCCGATAATGACAGGGGCATCAACTGATTGCGGCTGTCACTCATGTGTTCTCCTTGAAGTGCGGGATAACCCTAAACTAGGTTTTATCTTAATCCAATCTCTCCACAAATAATGGATATTTGGGTAGAGAAATGTAAAAAAGTATACGAAAGTGAGGATCAACAGTTTAATTGAAATTTTTTAAGATTCAATTAAGTAGTGAAACTCTGTATCAGAAATTTTTTTAAATTCAAGCTTGAGCTGATGCAGCTGACAATAGCGGCTGACATCCGTCTGGCTATGCGGATCAGATGATTTCAGCAGGAATGTTTTCTGATTTCCGGCCTTTAATGCGCGCTTTAACATTAATAGCGGCATCGGGCACGGTTTTCCCATGGCGTCTATAAGGCTGAAATGCGCTGGATCTTCGAGCATTACGGTTTCATTTAGGTAGCAGAAAAGGCTATAAATAGTAGCAAATATGATGCCAGAACCAAACTAGTTTAAGAAAAGGAAGATCTAAATGACTTTATAAAGTCTTTTGACAATTTTCATGAAAAAAATAACTAAATCAAACAGAACATGCTAAAAAAAATCTATTAATTGTGATAAACCCATGTTAAGCTCGTTGCGTATTTGGGACTTTGAATAAACAAAGTGATTGTTTTTCACCCTATTACATAAATGGATGTAACCGGGATTTTGTTGATAGTTTTACAGAATGATTACAAGCTTAAAAATAATATTTTCAAACTTGTTTGCTCTGCTGTTTGCAACACCGGGTGGTCCTTCTTTTAGTTTCAATGAGGATTAACTTATGACAGCTGCTCGCGAACAAGGCGTAGTTAAGTGGTTTAACGATACTAAAGGCTTCGGCTTTATTCAACGTAACGGCGGCGATGACGTATTCGTTCATTTCCGTGCTATCCAAGGTGACGGTCACCGTTCACTTCGTGACGGCCAACGTGTTGAATTCAGTGTTGTTAAAGGCCAAAAAGGCTTTCAAGCTGAAGAAGTTCAACCATTAGACTAATCTTCGGATTAAGCTAAAAAGAAAACGCTCCAATATAACTTGGGGCGTTTTTTGTTTATACTATCCCTATCTTAGTGATTACCCAATTAGAGCACCGCTTTATGTCATCTGGTTTTGAAACCTTAAATTTACATCCCAATCTAAAAAAAGCGATTGATGCTTTAGGCTTTACCACCATGACGCCTATCCAGCAGAAGGTTTTGAAATTCACGCTGGCAGGACATGATGCAATTGGCCGTGCACAGACTGGTACAGGTAAAACTGCGGCCTTTTTAATTAGTATCATGAACGATCTGTTAAATAATCCGATTCAGGAACAACGTTATCGTGGTGAGCCGCGCGCGCTGATTCTGGCACCGACCCGTGAACTGGCATTGCAAATTGAAAGCGATGCACAGCACCTGGCGAAATATGCGGGTTTGCATGTGGTGACCTTGCTGGGTGGTGTGGATTTTGACAAGCAAAAGAACCAGCTTAATAAAGCGCCTGTCGATATTATGGTGGCTACACCAGGTCGTCTGATTGATTTTGTAGAACAAAAAGAAGTCTGGCTAGATCAGATTGAATTTTTAGTCATTGATGAAGCAGACCGTCTACTGGATATGGGTTTCATTCCATCGGTTAAACGGATTGTACGTTTCTCGCCGCGTAAAGAGCAGCGTCAGACTTTAATGTTCTCTGCAACATTTAGCTATGATGTGTTGAATCTTGCGCAGCAATGGCTGTTTGAACCGGTTACGGTTGAAATTGAGCCAGAAAAGAAAACCAATGCTGATGTCGAGCAACGGGTTTATATGGTGGCAAAATCAGATAAATATAAATTGTTGCAAGAAATTCTGCGTGATGAGCCGATTGAGAAAGTCATGATTTTTGCTAACCGTCGGGATCAGGTACGCAAACTTTATGATCATTTAAAACGGGATGGTTATAAGGTGGTGATGTTGTCTGGTGAAATCGCGCAAGATAAACGCACGAAAATGTTAGATCAATTTAAAAATGGTCAGCATAATATTATGATTGCGACGGATGTGGCAGGACGTGGTATTCATGTAGATAACGTATCCCATGTGGTGAACTTTACCTTGCCAGAACAGTCAGATGATTATGTACATCGTATTGGTCGTACAGGCCGTGCCGGTGCGCAAGGTGTAAGTATCAGTTTTTTGTCCGAAGATGATGCGTTCTATCTTCCGGAAATTGAAAAAGCCATTGGGCAAAAATTGCCTTTGACCCGCCTGGAAGGTTATTGTTAATCCAGATCATAGAAAAACCGCTCTTGAAGAGCGGTTTTTTATTGCGCTATGGTTTGGCTTATTTGGCCTGACAGCGGAATGTAAGCACCGTCTGATAGTCGTCATTCTGGTTTAAACCAGTATTGGTACCTGCGATATTGCCAAGGACAGTAGCTGCTGCCTGAATCATCTGACCTGTTTGTTTATCGACCACGCCTTTTAAAGCGCCGTTATAAGCTGTCTTTTCATCTACAATGATTGGAGTAGATCGAGAGCCACAGGCTTTATTAGCCGCAGTAATCGCGTTGTTTTTCGAGGTCAGTTGATTTTTACCTAATCCGGTCACCTCATACTGGTTATTTTCCTTTTGCACTGCCAATGCAGTCGGGTTTGAGGCACACGCAGTAAGCAGTAATGCGGAAATAGCTAATCCGCTGAAAGCGATTGTTTTTTTCATCATGAAATCTCAAGTAAATACGATGCTGAATATTTCAACACAGCAAGCAGCGCAGATTTTGTAGCTGTTGTATAGGTTTGGCAATTTTTGGTATAGCTCTATGTGAGTTAGGTGAAAAATAGAGCAGCACAGGATTGAAAAACCAAGCAACTTTATCTTCAAATTGTGATGAGCGTGCTGAATCGCTATGAAGTTTCTAGCGTATTTTTCTTTGAATATGCTAATCTTGAGTATGGTTTTTTAAGTGTAGATATACAAGGCAATGACGGAATCTGCGATTGACATCGTTCATCAAAATATTCACCAACGGCAATCGATTGGTCATCTGCTGGCACCCGCACCCAATGCAGAACAACTGGAAAGAGCCTTTCAAGCGGCATTAACTGCACCCGATCATCATCGGCTCAAGCCGACCACATTTGTGGTGGTTCCAGATAATCAGCGTGAAGCTTTTGGAGGGTTGCTGTCGCAGGCGCTCGTCGATTTGGGTGAAACTGAAACAGCGCAGATTGAGCGGGTCAAGAATCATCCATTTCGTGCGCCTTTATTGGTGCTTGCCTTAACGCGTTTGCAGGATCATCCTAAAGTTCCGCATTTTGAACAAATCCTTAGTTCAGGCGCAGCCATTCAGAATTTTCTGTTGTCACTTCAGGTTCAGGGTTTCTCGACCATGTGGCGTAGCGGTGCTGTAGTCGAGTCTGGCCTGTTTAAGCAGGCATTGGGAATTTCAAAAGATGATCTGGTCTCAGGTATTATTTATATTGGCACTGCAGCAAAAGCAATTCCAGCACGCGCAGAGATTCAAACCGGTGATTTTGTCAGTTATTGGAACCAGAACAGCTAGTTTGCAGGGTATAACAGGATATTAAAAAATAAGATGTCAGAATTAAATTTCTCAAAACTGGTAGAACCGGTTGCAGTTGATCATAAGACAGCTTTAAGAGTCACAGTATTGGGTGGGGGCAGCTTCGGTACTGCAATGGCCAATACTGCTGTGCGTAATGGTTGTAATACCATGATCTGGATTCGTGATGAAGCAGTTGCGGCAGATATTAATGCCACGCATATTAATAAACGCTATTTGCCAGATTTTAAGTTAGAAGAAAATCTGTTAGCGGTGTCAAACCTAGAACAGGCTGTACGTGATCGCGATATTGTTTTAGTCGCCATTCCAAGTCATTCTTTCCGGGATGTCTTGCAGCAAATCAAACCTTTTATTACGTCACAAGCCGTGATCTCGCTGACCAAGGGCATTGAAGCCAAAACCTTTAGTTTCATGAGCGATATTATTCGCGAAGTGTTGCCTGAAGTGCCTTATGGTGTGTTATCAGGACCGAATCTGGCCAAAGAAATTGTGGCAGGACAGCCAGCAGGAACCGTGATTGCCAGCCAATCCGAGCTGGTGCGTTATGCGGTACAACAAGCTCTACATAGTGCTTTGTTCCGCGTATTTGCCAGTGATGATGTGCATGGCGTAGAGCTCGGTGGTGCATTAAAAAATATTTATGCTGTCGCAATGGGTATGGCCGCTGCGTATAACGTGGGTGAAAATACCAAGAGTATGATCCTGACCCGTGCCTTGGCCGAAATGAGCCGTTTTGCGGTGAAACTCGGTGCTAATCCGCTGACCTTTCTTGGGCTTTCAGGTGTGGGTGATTTGTTCGCAACCTGTAGCAGTCCGCTTAGCCGTAATTATCAGGTGGGTTATGCACTTGGCAAAGGTAAAACTTTGGAGCAGGCAACGACTGAATTGGGGCAAACGGCAGAAGGGATTAATACTATTGTGCAGGTCAAGGCACGTTCGGAAGAACTCGATGTGTATATGCCGATTACCTCGGCCTTGTATGATGTGATTTTTGAAGGTGCGCCGCCACTCAATATTGCATTGTCATTGATGAAAAACGGTCATCGCAGTGATGTCGAATTTGTCTTGCCACATCATCAAGTCTGATCTATAACACAGGGACTGTCTGCGAATTGTCATATTCGCTGCTTATCATGCAGGCAAAAGAATATAAGGAAATCAAATGCAACTGACTTTAGTTCGACATGGCGAGGCCGCACCACCGGTCAATGGTAATGACACCAAGCGACCTTTAACGGAGCGTGGTCATCAACAGGCTGAGCAAACTGCGCAGTTCTTAAAGGATCTGATTAAGCCTGAAGTCTTTGTCGTCAGTCCGTTATTGCGAGCGCAGGAAACTCTGGCACATTTGCAGCAGTATTTTAAAGATGTGCCGGTGGTGATCTGTAATACGATCAAACCGGATGATGATGCCAAAGTCGCAGTGGAATGGTTATCGCAACTGCCTTATGAGTCGATTGTAGTGGTGTGTCATATGAATGTGGTGGCCCATATGTCTTCCATTCTGCTGGCTGAATCTTTTCATCCCTATGCATTGGCAGAAGCACGTATTTATGATCAGGCGGTGATTGCCCCGGGCTTATCCACACAGATTAAAAGTTTTATTCCTACACTATAAAAAATTAATTAAAATGGCAGAACACAATTGATGTTGTATTTATGGATGCCAGAAGCCAATGGGGTTTGGCAATGGTCAACTGGGGAATTCTGGAACACTGCGGACACATTAGAACAGCTGATTCAGGATATACAGGCTCATCATGGCGAAGAGGCGGTGGTATTTTTCCCGAGCCGTCATGTGCAAATTTTGCAGCAGACCTTGCCCAAGAGCCAATATAAGAAAATGGGCAATGATGGCATTAAATATTTGCTCGAAGAATATGTGGTGCTGCCGGTAGATGCCATGAAAGTGCTGCATCATTTTCAACAGCCGGATCAGATCAGCATTATGGGAATTGCGAATTCTACGCTTGAGACCTTGCAACATGCTTTAAGCCTGATCCCGGTCAAGCTAGCAGCTTTGTTGCCGGACTTTCTAGTGCTGCCGGTTCCTGATGCCAATCAGCGTGTGATTGCTCAAATTGGTGGGCGTTTGCTGGTGCGCGAGTCGGAATATATCGGTCAGTCGCTAGATGATCTAAGCCTTTATCTGGATTATCAATCCAAGGACCTCAGCTATAAAGTGAGCAACCTGAATCAGGAGCAGTTGCGTAGTCTTGAAGCACTCATCACTCAGGAGCAACTGGAGTCTTTCCAATATGGTATTCCTGTACTGAAAAAACCAAAACAGCATCCGTTTAATATATTGCCTAAAGCAAAATCTGATGGTGCTATTTCCGGTTACTGGAAAGCCTGCGCGGCAGTTTTTCTGGGTATTTTGGTATTGCAGTTTAGTTATGATGCTGTGCGCTGGTATCAATATAAAAAAGTGGCGAATCAGACTGCCGCGCAAGCCATTGACCAGTTTAAATACTGGTTTGGACAAAATTATCCGGTCACTGAGCAGAATATCAAAAGTCAGTTTGAAGGGCAGTTGCGTCAAAGCCAGATTGCAGATACGCATGCATTACAGCTGATTAGTCGGGTGGGGCCTGTCTTGATGCAAAATCAGATTGTGGCACAACGGGTAAATTATGATACTTCTGTGCTAAGTATGGAGCTTAAGGCTAATTCATCAGAAACGTTAAATGCACTGACCACGCAATTGAGCCAGCAAGGCTTTAAGGTGGAGCTGGGGAATATTCAGGCCAGCGGAACAGCTGCGATCGGACTGGTGAGGATTCAATAATGAAAGGCCTTGAAGCGCTACAAAATCGTATGGATAAGTCTTTTGAAAAACTGAGCGATTATCTGGACAGCCTGTCGGTACGTGAACGGGTATTGGTGATTTTTACCACTGTTTTTGTGATTGTGGCGGCAGTCGGTTCTGCACTCTGGTATATGCATCAGGCGGCAGATACCCAGCAAAAACGCTTGAATCAGCTAAAAGATACCATTGTCTGGATGCAAAGTAATGCAGTAACCATGAAACCGGCTGGGGACACGCAACTGGATGCTGCAGAAAAAGTACAGCGGGTCGCACAGCAGCAAGGATTGTCGGTGGCTTCCCAGCAAATGGAAGGAAAAATTCAATTGGCAGTCATGCATGAAAATTATGCAGTGCTGGCAAATTTCCTGACTCAACTGGCGCAAATGGGGCTAAGTATTGAGAAAATGGAACTAAATAATGAGGTGGGACAGATTAAATTAACGGCGACCATACAATAAACGGTAAAAATAAAGATTTGCAAAGCATGGTTTTTTTGTCAGCCTATGCCTATAATATGCCGACTTAAAAAGCAGTAGACTTTTCTGGATATGTTGTATTCTCTAGCCCGCCCTTTGTTGTTTTCTTTAGCACCAGAGCGTGCACATGAGCTGACATTATCACTATTGAAATCATCCCATAAAATGGGTTTGATGCGTCAAAACGTTGCTGCGAAACCTGTGACCTGTATGGGAATCGAATTTCCCAATCCGGTAGGTCTTGCGGCAGGTTTGGACAAAAATGGTGCCTATATTGACGCCCTTGCCGGTCAAGGTTTTGGTTTTATTGAAATTGGTACCATTACCCCGCGACCGCAAGCCGGTAATCCTCATCCGCGTTTATTCCGTTTGCCACAGGCCAAAGCCATTATTAACCGTATGGGCTTTAATAATGATGGCGTGGATCAGCTGGTTGAAAATGTCAAAGCGGCCAAATTTAAAGGCATTCTCGGTATTAATATCGGTAAAAACGCTGATACTCCGGTAGAAAAAGCAGTAGATGATTACCTCATCTGTTTAGAAAAAGTCTATAATTATGCTTCTTATATTACCGTCAACATTTCTTCTCCCAATACCAAAAACCTGCGCAGCCTGCAAAGTGGTGATGCACTCACCGAACTGCTGGAAACACTGAAGAAGCGTCAGCTTGAATTGGCTCAGGAATACCAGCATTATGTACCTTTGGTACTGAAAGTGGCGCCTGATCTGGATAACAGCGATATTGCCTTTATTGCCAAGCAATTATTGCAATTCAAGATTGATGGCCTGATTGTGACCAATACCACACTGTCACGTGAAGGTGTAGAGGGTCTGGAGCATGCAGAGGAAGCAGGTGGTTTGTCTGGCGCGCCAGTATTTGAGAAAAGTACCGCATGTCTGGCTGCATTTGCTGCGGTATTAAAAGGACAAATTCCATTGATTGGTGTGGGTGGTATTCTTTCAGGTGCAGATGCTGCTGCCAAGAAACAGGCAGGCGCCAGCCTTGTACAAGTTTATAGTGGCCTCATCTATACTGGACCTAAACTTGTAAAAGATTGTGTAGACGCACTTTAAATCCTATGAATGCCATTGATATCTTTCTACTGATTATCTTGCTCATTGGAGGGCTCAACGGTTTGCGTCAAGGATTTATTAAAGCCTTTGCGAACTTAGTGGGATGGATCTTTGCCCTGATTGTTGCGGCAAAATATTCAACGCTACTTGCGCCGTCTATGGTTGCTCTGAGTACAGATCCAGTCGTACAAAAGATTGCGGCCTTCGCTTTTATCGTCCTGCTGATTGTAGTTCTGACCTGGATCGTTACTGCACTGTTGAACCGTATTTTAAAGAGTCTTAAACTGGGCCCTCTCAACCGTCTGGCGGGTGGTGTCTTTGGTAGCCTGAAAGGTTTGCTGATTGTTCTGATTACCATGCAAGGCATTGGCCCGTGGGTAGAAAGCTCACCTCACTGGAAACAGTCCAAGTTTATTCAAGCCTTATTGCCTTATGCACCTTGGGCGACTCAAATGTCGAAAGAAGCCGCGAATGGCGCACTACAACATATCAAGCCTGAAGGAACATCGAAACCTTCAGCTTCATCATCTGAAACATCGTCCAAGTCTGGAGCTGCAGATGAGTCTACAAATAATCCTTTTTATTAATCCTAGCTTGTCTGCGAGGTTGCTATGTGTGGAGTAGTTGGTATAGCTGGTAAATCACCCGTTAACCAAATGTTGTTTGATGCATTAACGATGTTACAACATCGTGGACAAGATGCAGCTGGGATCGTGACATGTGATGAAGGACGTTTATTCCTGCGCAAAGACAATGGCATGGTGCGTGATGTATTCCATACCCGTCATATGCGTGCTTTGAAAGGAAATTACGGTATTGGTCATGTGCGTTATCCAACAGCCGGTTCATCGAGCAGTGCTGAAGCACAGCCGTTTTATGTGAACTCGCCGTACGGGATTACCTTGGCACATAATGGTAACCTGACGAATGCCGAAGAAATTCATGATGACCTGTTCAAAACTGACTTGCGTCATATGAACACCGATTCTGATTCGGAAGTCCTGTTAAACGTGTTTGCGCATGAATTGCAAAAACATGGCAAATTGGTACCGACGTCGGAAGATATTTTCCATGCGGTGACGCGTGTGCATGAGCGTTGCAAAGGCGCTTATGGTGTGGTGGCGATGATTACCGGTCAGGGACTGGTAGGCTTCCGTGATCCAAATGGTATTCGTCCACTGATCTACGGTTCACGTGAAACTGAACAGGGTATGGAATATATCATTGCTTCTGAATCTGTTGCGATTACTGCGCTGGGCTTTAAAGTTGAGCGTGATATTTTGCCTGGTGAAGCGGTATTTATTGATTTAGAAGGTAATTTTTTTACCAAGCAATGTGCGGCGAATGCTGAATACCGTCCTTGTATTTTTGAATATGTTTATTTTGCCCGTCCAGATGCCATCATTGATGGAATCTCGGTGTATAAAGCACGTTTGAAAATGGGTGAGAAGCTGGCGCAAAAAATTCTGCGTGAGTGGGGTGAAGAGCATGATATTGATGTGGTGATTCCGATTCCGGATACTTCACGTACTTCAGCGCTAGAACTTGCCAATATGTTGGGCGTGAAATTCCGTGAAGGTTTCATGAAAAACCGTTATATCGGCCGGACCTTCATTATGCCTGGTCAGCAGCTGCGTAAAAAATCGGTACGTCAAAAACTGAACCCGGTTGAGCTTGAGTTTAAAGGTAAAAACGTACTGTTGGTGGATGACTCGATTGTCCGTGGTACGACCTGTAATGAAATTATCCAGATGGCTCGTGATTCTGGTGCGAAAAAAGTATTCTTCGCTTCTGCAGCACCGATGGTGAAATATCCAAACGTTTACGGTATTGATATGCCGGCGAAATCTGAGCTGATTGCATCGGAACGTAGCGTGGAAGAAATCCGTGAAATTATTGGTGCTGACCGTCTGATTTTCCAGGATCTGGAAGATTTGAAAGATGCGGTAAGAACCACCAAAGTACCGGATGTCAAAGACTTTGATTGTTCAGTGTTTGATGGCATCTATGTTTCGGGCGGTATTGATGCGCAATATCTGGATGATCTTCAGCAAAAACGTAGTGACAGTGCCATGAAAGAAAGCAATTATATTGATGTCAATATTGATGCAGCCTCAGTGGATTTGACTGGCGTACGCGAAGTTTAAACATTTAAAATCATCATGAAAAAGCGGGAATTTCCCGCTTTTTTGTTTTATGATGAACCCATTGAAAATCATCATTTTAGGGTTCTGCATTGCGAAACGTAGGATACGATTTTATAAAAAACAAAAATATAGTACTGCCTGTAAGTTTTTGCCTGATTGCAATTCTGTTGACTATTTTTATTATTAATACCGTTGTTGGTCTCTTTGTTTTTTATGCTGATCCTAGCCAGTCGATCTTCTGGCATACACTGAGTCCTTATCTGATTGCTGTACTGTTATGTGCCATGATGATCTCGGTCATCTATGAATTTTATATTTTTCGGAATGGTGGTTATTCGCTGGCGAAGCAGTTGGGTGCACGTCGGTTGAGTCCGATGGACAGTATTCCAGAAGAAAGTGCTGTACTGCACATTAACCAGCAGCTGGCAGAGATTTTTCTGATTGATGTTCCGGCGGTATATGTGTTGCCCGATGAAGTCGGTGTTAATGTGCTGACGGCAGGGTTTAGTCCGCGGGATACCGCAATTATCCTGACTTGGGGTGCGATACAAACACTGGATAAAGTCGAGCTGTATGGCTTGCTCAGCCATGAATTCAATAAAATCCTGTCTGGTGAAGCTGCGGAAAATACCCGTTTGAAAATTCTGTATAGCAGTTTAACTACGTTTAGTCAGTGTGGCAGTAAGATTGCCAAGTCCGGTTTTTATCGAGCGGGTAGTCCCCGTGAAAACAAGTTTGAAACTTTCTATGTTGCAGTCGGTGCGGTGATCTGGCTGATTGGTAGTTTGGGTGTTTTGATTTCCCGTTTTATTAAATATATTTCACTGGGTGGTCGAACCTATAAAAATGATCGGAAGACCCGTCGCCTGATTCAAAATGATGCCAATATCCAGACTTTACTCAGAATTCATGTGCATCATTCCGGCTCCCAGATTTATAGTGAATATGCTGAATCCATTTCACATATGTGCTTTGCCAATTCCTTGAGCCCACAAAACTGGCTGAATATTCATCCCAATATCAATCAGCGGATTTATGAATTAAATCCTGCCTTGATTCAGGACTTACAGCTTGAGAATCTGAAAAAACTCAAAAATCAGCCTTTGTTTAGTTTGTTCCGTTCTTTAGAAGAAGTAGTGCCTGAAACTGCAATGAGCTGGAGCTCGCCACAGCCTTTGCCATTATTGCGGCTGTCTCCGATCAGTTTTGCGATTAAAGATGCGATCAAACCACTGAATCCGGAACTTCGGCTCAAGATGCCACGTCCGGAACTGATTGAGCGTGCATTACAAACCGCAACTGGTTCTCGTGAAGTGATGGTCGCCATTTTAATGATCCGTCAATATCGTGAATTTATTCCGACTGAGGCTGAAGTTAGCCGTGCCATTGTAGATTCATTGCTCAATCTGGACGGGCGGGTGCATATCTCGATTTTCCAGCAAGCTTGTAACAATATTGGTGGCATGCCGACAACTGTTGCACGCCAGTTTTTGATGAAGCTGGCACGGATTATTCAGGAAGATGGCGAAATTGGCCTGTTGGATGCATTATTACTGGAATGTGTGAAATACGAACTGAATTTGCTTCCTGCACATACGCCTACAGCACTCGATGAGGTCAAGCCACAGATTGTGCGTTTGATCGACGCCTTGCTGCATGTACAGCAGATTAATAGCGGCAACCAGCTTGAGGTGCGGGAGCGGATTTTAAACCGGATTCTGACCGCTCAGGAACTGGACTTATATAATGAAATTTCTGATGAGCCGATTGATCTAGCAGAAATCCTGAATGATATTGCGGGGCTGTTATTGCGTGATCGCCTCAGTATTTTAGGTATTGCAGAGGCCTGTTTGTGGAGTGATCGTATCGTGACACAGGATGAGTTGGACGTGATGGAGCTGTTGTATTGGCGCTTGGGTTTTGAGGCAGAACAGGTCGTTCAGCAAATGTTAAAGAAGAACAGTTTAACCATTCTGTAGAAAATAAATGAGAACGCGCAGCTTTAGCCGGAATCTGTTATAACAGCAGGAATGGTTTAATTGTGTATTAAAAGCACGGTTTTTAGCAGACAGCTAAACTTTGTACTAGAATCCATCAGGATAAAAAAGAAAAGCTGAAAAAGTTCGGCAAAGCACAGGCAATCCGGCTAAAATGTTCAGCCTGAAATTGGTGATGATGAAAAGATGATTGGGCATCAGCGTGACATACTGGCAACATTAGGAATCGATCTCTGGATTCCTAGGGACAGCGCATGTCAGCCGCACCAGGTTTCGATCTGGCGTGATCAGGCTGCACCTGAATTTCACACCGATATCGTCTTACCACAGCCTGCTTCCGTAGAGGCGTTGGCTGATCTACCGATTCCTGAGCCAGAGCCAATTGTTACACTTAAGCTTGATACACCACCTGCGGCACCGACTCACATTGCACCTGTTCAGGAACAGCGTGAAATCGTACAAATCCCGCCATTCAGTTTGCAGGCTTTAAGTCTGGCACATTGCAGTATCGTGATTGATGCAACTGCAATGACCGAAGACACCCAGAATTTATGGGGCAATATCCAGCGTGCAGTCCCAGGTGAGTTTCATGAGCTGAACTGGCCATTTCCCTGGGCCAATGTTCAGGATGGACGTGGTGTAGAATCCTATATTCAGGGTTTTCTGGATGGAATGAGTGCAGAGAAAAATATTATTTTCCTCGGGCCTGTAGCGCATATATCAAATACGAAAATGATCCAGTTGGCATCTTTACAAGAAATGCTGGATCAGCCGATTCTAAAAAAACGTTTATGGCAGTTTATGCAAAATAGGACTGCCAGTCTGGAATAATCTTGCTGTGGAATAAAAATAGATGAAACAAAAAGTGGTTGTATTTAGTCAAATTGATACTGATATTCAAAACAAGCTGGAACAAAATTATCAGGTTAGTTATATACAACCGAAGCTAGGCGATGTGAATCAACAGCTTTTGCAGCAGGTTCAGGATGCTGATGGCATGATTGGCGCAGGGCGCTTGTTGAATCGCGATAATCTGGCCAGTGCCACCCGGTTAAAAATTATCTCCAGTGTCAGTGTCGGTTATGACAACTATGAACTGGATTATTTAAATGAAAAGAAAATTTATCTCAGTCATACGCCGCATGTACTGACTGAAACCACTGCTGACCTGGCTTTCACTTTACTGATGTCAGCAGCACGCAAAGTGGCTTACCTGGATCAATGGACCAAGCAGGGACAATGGCAGCGTACCGTGGGCGAAGCACAATTTGGTATGGATATTTTTGGAAAAACCCTCGGAATTATTGGTCTCGGTCATATTGGAGCTGCAATCGCACGTCGTGGTTTTTACGGTTTTAATATGAATATTCTGTATCATAATCGTCGGGAAAAACCAGAACTTGCTCAAGGGTTGAATGCGAAATATTGCCAGCTTGAGGAACTGTTACAGCGTTCTGACTTTGTGGTCGTTGCAGTAGATTTGAATGCGGATTCTAAGGCGCTGATTGCGACAGCGGAATTGGCTAAAATGCAATCCCATGCAGTATTGGTCAATATTTCACGTGGCTCGGTCATTGATGAACAGGCATTAATTTCAGCTTTAAAAGCCAAGCAGGTTTTTGCTGCCGGTCTGGATGTGTATCAGAAAGAGCCGTTAAAGGAATCGGAATTATTCCAGTTGGATAATGTGGTTACATTGCCACATGTGGGTTCGGCCACTGCAGCCACCCGTAAAAAAATGGCAGAACTGGCTTATCAGAATCTTGTTGATGCCTTGGAAGGACGAGTGCCCCGTTATGTGGTCAATCCGGAATTTTAAAATGCATCTGATTCGTCGTTTAAATGGTATTAAAAAATAACATTTTCTTGCGTCTCTGCTCATTGTTCAATGCTATATTCAAGATAAATTAGATCGGCAGGATTAGAGATTTTTCATTGAAACGATTGGCGCTGGCGTGTGGCTTAAGTCTGTATATGGTAGCAGGGCACGGCTCTAACCATGATTTTAATCAAGTAAATGTACAATTTTCTGTGCCTGATATTGGTACAGGCGTCGGCTTAATCGATCAACAAAAAGAAAAAATGATCGGTGAAAAAGTCTATCGTGAAGTGCATAAACAAATGCCGGTCCTGCAAAATCCATGGCTTGAAGATCAGTTGCTTTCAGTATTTTCTCATATCCTGAGTCAGACTCAATTGCAACAGCCGATCGGTTTGCTGGTCATTAATGATCCCCAAATTAATGCTTTCGCCGTACCGGGTGGCCTCTTTGCACTTAATGCTGGTCTGATTAATTCAGCCCGAAACATGGATGAAGTGGCAGGAGTGATGGCGCATGAAATTGCACATGTCACACAACGTCATTACAGTCGCTCTCAGGATGCATTTAAAGGGCAAGGTTTACTGGCGCTAGCCGGAATTCTCGTCGGTGCTTTGGTCGCTTCTCAGGCAGATGGCGATGTCGGCACAGCGGTCATGATGGGTTCACAGGCAGCACTTCTGGATAAACAGCTCACTTATAGTCGTAATCAGGAACGTGAGGCAGACCGGATTGGTATGCAATATATGTATCGTTCCGGCTATAACCCGCATAGCATGGCAGACTTCTTTGAAGTCATGCATCGTTCGACCAGCCGCTTAAGCTTTCTGCCGGATTTCTGGTTCACTCATCCACTCACCACCGAGCGTATGAGTGAAGCACGTTTACGTGCCAACCAGCTTCCTGCGGTGAAACGCAGTCTCAATGACCAAGACTTTGACATTATCAAGTGGTATAGCAGGGTATTGTCTGGTCAGACCAATGCAGAGCAGCTTATCCTGATGGACCAGCAAAATAATTTTGCAGGCCAGCTTGCCTTAACTGCCTATCGAATACAGCAAAGTGATTTCCAGGCCGCGCAGGCCACTTTAGATCGAGCAAAAAAGCATAACCAGATGCATCCTTTACAGGTTTTATTCCAGACTGATATTTATTTAGCTCAGAACCAGCTTGATGCAGCTTTGGAAAGTGTAGCGTCAGCAGCGCGGATCATGCCGGAAAATCGAGCGCTCAATTATAAATATGCAGAAGTGCTGATTCGCGCCAAGCAACCCGATAAAGCAAAAGTTTTAGTGCAGCGATTTCTAAATGCCAATTCACGGGATGTCAGTGGCTGGCGACTAATGCAACTGGCTGCCAATGCAGAGCCAGATTCGCCGATTAAGGCTGCTAATGTGCTGCGCTATCGTGCAGAAGTAGAATATTGGTCAGGATATGAAGAAACTGCCATCAAATCATTATTACATGCACAGCGTAGCGTAAAGAATAATCAATCTTTATCGTCCACCATTCGCCAGCGTCTGAAGCAGATGCAGCAGGCACATCAATATAAGATTTAAAGCTGAACTGGGTTTTAAGTTTTTGTATCAGGATGATATAGCAAGAATATATTCAATCAGGCTACAATATTTTTGAAAGATCAGCGTGAATCAAACTGAAGCATAATATGAAAAAAATACTATTGGGCGTGTGTCTACTGGGGTGGAGTTATGGGGTTTTTGCTGCGAGTGCAGTTGAATATGTAGAAGCAATAGAACGAATTAATGCGGATTATAAAAAGGAATCGCGTCAGTTTTTAAGTGGTTTAAATCCGCAGCAACAGGGATTTAGTCCTGAGCAGAATGCAAAATTTTGTGGAATTGTAGGACGTTATGTTGATCGTTTATATCAGGCCGCTGACCAGAATCGTCCTTATCTGGATCGTCAGTTTCAAAATATGAGTAAACGGGATGTAATTGTAGAAGTGAAATCATCGAAAGAGATGCAATTACTTAAGCGTTATCAGGTCGATTGTAATTTGCAATGAGAATACGTCAGGAACTGTCTTTGATTAAAGGCAGTTCAACGTTAAAGAGAAAATGCTAGAGAGTATGGATTAAGCAAGTTGCGCTTTGATTTTGGCGGAAACTTGTGCAGGATCGGCGCGCCCGGCTATGAGCGGACGCAGAGAATTCATCACCTTACCCATATCTTTCATGCTAGTAGCTTGTTGCGCTGCAATAGCTTGCGCAATCATGGAATCAAGTTCTTCCTCAGTCATAGCTTCTGGTAGAAACTGAGACAAAATCTCAATTTCGGCTTGTTCCTTACTAGCTAAATCATCTCGGCCAGCGCCTGCAAAGGCTTTAACCGATTCTTTACGTTGTTTAATTTGTTTTTCAATGACCGCAAGAACCTGAGCGTCGTCAAGTTCTTTGCGCTCATCGACTTCGATTTGCTTAATTGCTGCCTGTAGACTACGAATGACCGTCAGCTTGGACATTTCTTTGGCACGCATTGTTGCTTTCAAAACATCCGTGATTTGGTCTTTTAAAGTCGTCATTATTTATTCCAGGCAATCAATCACAAATTAATCTTAGTAAAGGCGAGTTGTACGTACTGATTCACGCGCCAATTTCTTTTGGTAGCGTTTAACAGCAGCAGCTTTTTTGCGCTTACGTTCTTGAGTTGGTTTCTCGTAGAATTCACGCTTACGTACGTCAGCAAGAACACCCGCTTTTTCGCATGAACGTTTGAAACGACGGATAGCTACGTCTACTGGTTCGCCTTCTTTCAATTTAACTTGTGGCATGAAGAATCCTCATATCAGTTAGGGTAAGATCTCGGGCTGAATTGCCCTCAATCACAAGTGAAGGTCAGTATTTTACTCATTTACATCTCATACCACAAGTCTATAATAGTTGCTGCAATAGAATTGATACAGGTTATAGGCAGTTTAATGATCGTTTTAGGCTTGGAAACGTCGTGTGATGAAACAGGACTTGCGCTGTATGACAGCGAGTTGGGTTTGCGCGGACAGGTGCTTTATAGCCAGATTAAACTGCATGCAGAATATGGCGGTGTAGTTCCAGAGCTGGCGTCACGTGATCATGTGCGTAAACTGATTCCACTCATCAATGAGCTGCTTGAACAGAGCGGCGTGAAAAAATCAGAAATTGATGCAGTCGCATATACCCGTGGCCCGGGTCTGATGGGCGCACTCATGACCGGTGCATTGTTTGGTCGTACTTTGGCCTTTGCGCTGAATAAACCCGCAATTGGTGTGCATCATATGGAAGGTCATATGCTGGCACCTTTATTGTCAGAAACTCCGCCTGAGTTTCCATTTGTCGCATTGTTGGTATCGGGTGGACATTCTCAGCTCATGGCTGCTTATGGCATTGGCCAGTATGAACTCTTGGGTGAATCCATTGATGATGCGGCAGGCGAAGCATTTGATAAAGTCGCGAAGATGATGGGTCTGCCGTATCCAGGTGGCCCGAATATTTCCAAACTGGCAGAGCAGGGCGATCCAAATACATTTGCATTCCCGCGACCAATGCTGCATCAAGGTTTAGAATTTTCATTCAGTGGTCTAAAAACCGCAGTTTCTGTACAAATGAAAAAACTCGGTGATGAAAACCGCGATGCCGATATCGCTGCCAGTTTTCAGGAAGCCATTGTCGATACTCTGGTGAAAAAGTCGGTGAAAGCACTGAAGCAAACGGGGCTTAAACGCCTGGTGATTGCGGGCGGTGTTAGTGCCAACAAGCGTTTACGTGAGCGTTTAGAAGCAGATTTAGCCAAGATTCGTGCATCTGTTTATTATGCTGAACCTGCACTCTGTACAGACAATGGTGCCATGATTGCTTTCGCGGGCTATCAGCGTCTCAAAGCAGGACAGCATGATGGCTTGGCTGTGACGACAACTCCACGTTGGCCAATGACGGAACTGACTAATCCGACTGAGGCATAGATTTCAGGCTTGAAAAAAAGAGGTTAAGGCCTCTTTTTTATTGTGAATTTTAAATGAAAACTTATAGCAACGGTATGTTGTAAATATATAGTTTTATAGCTGTATTTAGAGCTCGTATATTCTATTGAAACCATAAAAATAGTTTAATAGCTTAAGTTGATATCATGCATATTTTTACAGGTTTGCAGCAGAGGCAATCTCGGATGGAAAATATAAATTTCAAAAGTTTTCAGGATGCTGGAGAGGCAGTGTTAAAGTTTCTGCATCAGCATTTTGGCTTTGATTTATGGATGATCACCCGGGTAGAAGGCCAAGACTGGATTGTACTGCAAAGTGAAGATCATGGTTATGATATACGACCCGGCCAGGTGTTTCAGTGGGCTGATTCTTTTTGTTCTCATATGGTCGCAGGTAAGGCCCCGAGAATTGCACCTCGCTCTGAAGAAATTCCTTTATACGCCACAGCGCCGATTAATCAGCAGGTCTGTATAAAATCTTATATTGGTCAGCCACTCCTTAAAGAAGATGGCAGTTTGTTTGGAACGCTCTGTGCGATTGATCCAGAAACCAAATCGGAAGCTATTGTGCAAGATATGCAACTGGTCGAGTTATTGGGACAATTGCTCAGTTCGATCTTGCAGGCAGAATTACGTCAGAGTGAGCAGATAAGACAGCATGAATTATTGCAGGAAGAAGCCAGTAAAGATGAATTGACCGGACTCTATAATCGCCGTGCTTGGGAAAAACTGCTGCGAGCTGAAGAAGAGCGTTGCAAGCAATATGGTCATCCCGCCGCTGTATTATTTATTGACCTGAATGACCTAAAAAAGGTGAATGATAGTTTGGGTCATGATGAAGGTGACAAGCTGATTCAAAACGCGGCTCAAGTATTACGAGATAATGTACGGATCAACGATATTGTTGCCCGTTTAGGTGGTGATGAGTTTGTGATTCTTAGCGTAGAAAATGATGAAACAGGTGCTGTAAGTTTAGTGGATCGTTTAATTAATGCCTTTGCAGCAGCAAACATTGGCGCAGCGATTGGTATGGCGATGCGTCATCCGAGTCAGGGTTTATTTGCAGCGCTCGCACAAGCGGATCAGAACATGTTTGAATATAAACGTCGGAAAAAATCCAGTGAATCCGTGAGCAATCTCAAATAATTTCTGCTTTAAATTTTCTGTAAATGATTAAGTATCTCATATCATAAAAATGATCATTTTCTATGCTCTAAAGTCATCCTATCTTTCAATATTCTCTTTCATTGCCATGTATGAAAGTTGAACATGATTCTCCTTAAAAAGAAAATTCAATCTATCTTTAACTTAACCATTACAAATTTTATAAGCTTTGTTGCAAAGTAAATTGATCTAATTAAATGCGCTTTAATCGTATTGAAAAGCGACTCTGCTAAGGAACAAGATTCAAATAAGCACTTCATTTCTTATGATAATTGTTGTTTGAAATATACATTAAAATTACAAAACCAAAAATTTCTTTGTTTAAAGATAAAGCGCTATCGAAGGATAAAGCTGGCTGCCAAGAAAAAATATCACCGGCAGAAATAGCATTTGAGCTGTTCAGTTTCGAGATGGCCAATCTTTAGTGATCACCAAATAAAAATGCAAAGAAATTTTAGGGAATAAATTTTATGAAAAAGCCGATTTCTATCTTTGGACTCGTTCTTGTCTCGGGTTTAATGAGTGCCTGTGGCGGTGGTGGGTGAAGTAGCTCAGACAGTCCTACAGTCACTACGCCTCCAAATGTTCCGAAGGAAAGTATTTCCCCTGAGCTTTCAGAGGAGTTTGTTCCGTTTGAAGATCAGGACATTGTAGGCAAAATTCGCGATAAAATTTCTGGAGATACCAGTAATGATACTGACTATAACGTCGCTCTAGGTCACATGATTGGTGAAGTATTTGCAGATTATCCTTATGGGCGTACTGCACGTATCATCAAAATTTATAATCTGGGCATCAATAGTATTAAATATCCAAATCTGATCTGTTCGGAAGTCAATACCACTGGTTCGGTCAAAACCCTGAAATTAAAAACAGATAAAGATAACTGTATTATTCTGGATAAAACTTACCGTAAAGGCTCAAACATTACTCAGACGGTGAATGGTGACACGACGACTTTAAGCTTTAGCAATGTCCGTTATGGTTCAAATGTAGATTTTAATCTCAAGGACGACTACCTGATTTCTGGCACAATTGTGCATCGTAAAACCAAAAATAACATGGGGCAATCCGAATCTTATCAAATCGATCAGTTGGAATTCCAGCGTATCGCCGAGACCGGTCAGGCAGGTACTTCTGGAATCGCGTTTGATACAAAGAGCAAAGAATATCTGCAGGTGCGTAATTATAATTACAGATTGGTCGATGATTATGGCAGTGGCAGTAATGGGATTCGTACTTTAACTAGTCACGGTACGATTATCGGTCAGCCTGATCTGGCAGATTATCGTTACAGTTTTGATTTTAATACCACGACACCATTTAAAATGGATGAAACCGTATTAAATAACTATAAGCATTTGCCAAAAGAGGGCGTGCTTAGAATTAAGGACAGCGATGATCAGGTAATTGAGGTCAAACAGAACCAGCCTGAATCATTGAAGGCTACTGTTTATTTCAATGGCAGTGAAATTGATGACCTGCTATGGTCTACCATTATCGGTGATAAACAATAATTCGAGATGTCAAAAAAGCCCTGTATTTCCAGGGCTTTTTTTATTATTGATTGGGGAGAAGTCTTTATTACAAAACTATTTTGAATAGCCGTGCTAATAAATCAGGTAACTGTAGCATCCAATAACAATTCGGCGGGATAAACCGCTTGCCATGAAGTTTTAAACTGTTTATGCACTTGGTCAATTGGGAAAGTACTGAGTTTTGCAATATTTTGCGCTTTTTGAATATTGTCGGCGCGCATATATGCAATCAAATAGTCCTGACCATGAAGTTGCAGATAAAACCAGGACTCGACATGAACCTGTTCAGCCTTAAGCGTTTCAATTACTTCGTCTTGACGTGCTTTCAAAGTACGCTGCCAGTCATGAACTTGCTGCATGTGTAAGGGCTTAAGTTGAATGAGAACTGCGCCGACATCCATAATTTTAATTTTCTTTTGAGTATCATCATTATATAAATGATTTATATGAAAAAAGCGACCTGAACCGGTCGCTTTTAAGTTGTTAAGAGGCATTTAGTTGGGTTGAACCAATCCAGTGCTTGGAAAACTGATAGGCAGCACGTCCTGAACGTTGACCGCGTGCCTGACACCAGCGTAGGGCTTCAGCACGGGTTTCTGGCGTGAGTTCCATGCCTGCCTTTTTGAGGTAATGTTCGACAATTTCCAAATACAGGTTCTGATCCATTGGATAGAAAGACAGCCATAAACCAAAGCGGTCAGACAGTGAAATTTTTTCTTCAATCGCTTCCTGAGGATGTAATTCAGTATATTGCGGCACATCAACTCGGGTAACGGGCGTATTTTCATGCATGAATTCGGGTAATAAATGACGACGGTTACTGGTCGCATAAATCACAAAATTGCTGGAACCGGACTGTAAAGAACCATCCAGAACACTCTTTAAACTGCGATAATTTTCATCTTCGGCATTAAAGGCCAGATCATCACAGTAGACAATAAACTTCTCTGGACGCTCTGCAATGAGTTGCTGAATTTGAGGCAGATCGGATAAATCATCCCGTTCGATTTCAATTAATCGTAACCCTTGATCTGCATACTCGGTGAGTAGGGCACGCACAATTGAAGATTTTCCTGTACCGCGAGAACCGGTCAGCAAGACATCATTGGCAGGTAAGCCATTTAAAAACTGCAACGTGTTCTGGATGACTTTTTCTTTTTGTCGCTCAATCCCTTTTAAATCGGCCAGTTCCATCTGTCTAAGCTGATGAATAGGTTTGAGTTCACCATGTTGCCATTTATAGGCATGAGCAGAAAAATCAGGAATTTGTTTTAGTTCGGGCAGACTTTGCTGAAGTTGCTGCAGAACAGTCGAAAGGGCATTTAAAATATGGTCAGGTAACTCAATTTTCGCCATGATTTAACATTACAGATTTAAAATTATGGCTAAGATAGTACCATTGCAAAATTCACAGTCAAAGCCAGAAAAGTATGATAATTTGCTTAAAGTAGAGAATTTTCGTTATTGTAGAGGATAGAAAATTTGTACACATTTTCTGGCTCTGGGTACGAGCTGTATCAAGAATAAATATAGGGAAAAGGCAGATGCTGTTTAAAGATTTTACTCAGGATATTAATCCACATCAGGCCTATCGTATTAAAAAGCTCAAGCAGCAGCTGCAACAGGCTGAGTCCTATGAGGAATGGAAATATATTGCCCTGAAAATAGATGAAGAATCAGGTGCACAGGAATGGAAATTTGATAACAGTTCACCCTACTTTGATGCAGAAGTGATCGCACATCGTCTGGGTAAATTACGACGCTATCGACAACAAAAGCGCACCCGTGACCTGATGTATATTTTGCGCGAAGGCCTGAGCTACGATATTGCCAACATTGCCCATCCTCTACTGTTTACCGAAGCCTATGTGGGCACTAAAAGAATTATTGAAGATTATGTCGAAGAAGTCAGCCAAGGCTTAGCCTATATTGCTTCAATAGACTGTACCTGTCTCAGTATGGAAGAAAAAATCGAATATTTTCAGCATTGTCAGCGCGCCTATGGCCAGCCAGCCCTGATGTTTTCCGGTGGTTCGACGCTGGGTCTGTTTCATACTGGTGTATGCAAAGCCTTAATGGAGCAGGACTTGTTGCCGAAGGTAATGTCCGGTTCAAGTGCGGGTGCCATCATGACCGCCATGTTAGGTGTATCCAAACCTTCGCAATATATTGATATTTTGAAAGGCCATAATTTCTTTCATGAGGCTTTTCATTTCCGCACCATGAGTGAATTGATGAAAGGTAATGGTGGTCTGGCGGATGTAAAATATCTAAAAAAATTTCTGGTCGAAAATCTGGGTGATCTGACCTTCGAAGAAGCACTCAAAACCTCAGGTCTGCATATCAATATTGCGGTTGCACCTTATGATGCTGGACAGGATGCACGCATTTTAAATGCCTATACTTCTCCGGATTTACTGGTCTGGAGTGCAGTACTGGCGTCTTGTGCGGTGCCGGTTCTGTTTCCACCGGTTCGTTTGACCAGTAAGCGCTATGATGGTCAATATACGCCTTATATGGGTTCAACCCGCTGGGTGGATGGCAGCGTGCGCAGTGATTTTCCGCAGGAGAAAATGGCACGCCTGTATAATATTAATTATACCATTGCCAGTCAGACCAACCCGCATATCGTGCCATTCATGCAGGATGATATTTCACGTTTCCGTAAAGGTACTTTGAGCTGGCCACAACGAATTGTTCGCCGTCAGGGCGCGGTGATTACCAAAGGAATGATGGATTTCGCCCGGGAACACGCCGGTAGCTTGCCTCCTGTACGCCGTCTACTGGATCATGGCTATGGTGTAGTTGACCAGCGTTATTATGGTGATGTGAATATTGTCGGTAAATATAGCTTACGCCACTATAGCTATATGTTGCAAAATCCGCGGCCGTATCTGTTTAAAATTTTACAGCGTGAAGGGGAGCGGGCTACTTGGCCAAAAATCTCCCTCATTGAGACTCAGGAACGGGTCGGGAAAACTATTCAGCATTGTCTGGAGCTGCTAAATTATCAGCATACACTTAATCCAATACCTGAATACATTGCCACAACTTAATTTAGATCATCTCGATACTTTTGATTTTGAGCTGCGGACTAAAGTCCGCAGCCTGGGTTTTGGTCGGCGTCTGTATTATGTCAAGGGAAATGCGCTCTGGCTAAAAACCCAAATATCGCATAGATCTGATAGTTTAATATCATCTCCACATGCTGAACTAGGCTGGCAACATGAGCTAGATTTTTATCAGGCTCATGCCAGCTCAGGTGATCTAAATTTTTTCCTTCCACATCAAATTATTCAACAGCCTTTCAAGATCAATCATGAACAATTTGAGCAGGCCTTAATTCTGGTTGATGCGCCGGCGCATTTTCAGATCATGCCGCATCAGCAATCCATCACGCAAATTCGGCAACATTTGCTGCAAGCTGTGGAGCCTTTAATCTGCCTGCAAGAATTGGGTTATTTGCATGCCGATTTAAAGCAGGAACATTTTGTAAATAATCAGGGCAGGGTCTGCCTGCTTGATTTTGAGCATGTCCAAATACTCCATCAGAATGACCTGCATGAACTGAATGCGACACCGCGTTATATGGCGCCGGAACTGTTCCAAGGCCAAGCCAAGAGCCTACAAAGTGAAGTTTATGCTTTGGGTGTTATTTTTTATGAGTGGTTGAGTGGTCAGCGTTTACAGGCGACAGATTATCTGGATTGGGCCTTTTTGCATTGTCAGCGTCTGAAAGTTGAGTTACCGCAGCACTTACAGGCTTTTCAAGGCTTATTAGAAGAAATGTTAAGTAAGCAGAAGCAGCATAGATTGGCCGATTTTCAAGCTGTGAAAGACTACTTAATGACTGAAATTGAATGAGAAAAATACAATAAAACTTGAATTGTTTCTTATTTAATCAAACGAGTGTTTTTTTATGATAAACGGCTTGTCAGCTGGAAATGATCTCTATAATATACACAGCCATTGGGGACGTGGCGAAATTGGTAGACGCACTGGATTTAGGTTCCAGCGCCGCGAGGTGTGAGAGTTCGAGTCTCTCCGTCCCCACCAATTGATATTTGGGTAACTGGATATTGGGTGGAAGTAGAGGATTGGTGTAATGGTAGCATGACGGTCTCCAAAACCGTTCGTCAAGGTTCGAATCCTTGATCCTCTGCCAAAGTTTGAAAGAAATCCAACGCTAAGTTGGTACCCTGATGGGGACGTGGCGAAATTGGTAGACGCACTGGATTTAGGTTCCAGCGCCGCGAGGTGTGAGAGTTCGAGTCTCTCCGTCCCCACCATTATATTAAAGCAAGGCGAATGCCTTGCTTTTTTATTGCCTGAAATTTACTAAACAAAGAAAAGCCCATCGAAATGGGCTGAATAACTGGAGAATAGCGCTGTTGAATCAGTGGAAAGATTAATTTATTTTTCTGCTCTTAAATAGAAGCAATCAGGCTTTTAAATGATCTTCAAATTCCTCGCCTAGTTGTAGTGCCAAGGCATTACCTGCCAAATCACAGGTCACCAGGCCATATTCTTTCTTGAAGCTAAAACTGAAACCACGATCATCCGCCAGAGTGCGTACCGAATATCCCAATTTTTCTAACCATAGTCGAAATGCAATCAAATTTTTCGCTTTAACCACTTTTTTCACGAGATCACTCCTTCATCATTGTTAAATCTTAAATAAGGGTGAAAAATTATCTTTTAAAGGGCAAATGCCTTTATTTAAATTAATTTAAATGAATTTGTGTATATAGTGAACATCGGTTGATTAAGAAAAAATCAATTTAAACGTTAAGTAAATGATTTTTATAATATTGAATAGGTTGTAACTAAATATTAAGTTTTTATAAGCTATAAATTTGGATAATTAATTTTCTAATTCAATAGCTTATTAGTGAAACAGGTTATTTCCTAATTTTATCAATCGTATGAAATAGAAAATTTCAGATCTAGAATGAGAAAATTAAAATCCAATCGACTTATTTATTAAAAGAATACCGGCTGCTGGTTTTCTGATCTTCAGCTCGATTTGCATGCTTTATACTGTCTGAAATGTAATTCTCAAACTGAATACCCGCACCATGACTGAATTAACCATTGAAGACTATGTGAATCAGCAAATTGAATTAATGCAGCAGGGACTTGATCCGGTTGCTGTGATGTTGGGACATGAAGACTGGTTGAGCTTTAGTATTCAGTCGAAAGTGGCCTATACGCCTTTCGGCAGTGCCCGTCGTTATCAGCCTGCTTTAGGTGGCTTGCTACTGGTACGTATTGATGAAATGCAGGCGGTGCGTGTCGTGACTCAAGGTGAACTGGATACTTATGCACAAAGTAACCAGATTCTTTAACATTGCTTCATGCGATACATACGTTGTCAGTTTTAGTGAATAGAATCCAAGAAACTAGTTACTGCTATCCTACATATCATCATTCGGGATCGACATGGCCAATGTCACTTTTAAAGTTGAACGACAGAACTAATGTCATGCTCTGAAAGCAGATATTTCATTTCTATTTTGGTTTAAAGTTTAATTTCGAATAATGCCCATTATATTAAATGGGTGCAAATGAGAGAGGGTATCTAAATCTCACTTGTTAAAAATAGACAGTATAGACAGTGAATCGTTCATGAAGTACATGGTTAAATATCCCAATATTACAAGCCATATCAGGATAATAATTCCTGCTGCCCAACGGTTTATAGGCCTTTCAACTAAGGTTTCTCCAAGAATTCTACAATCATCTACAATGTTTTGTGGGGTAAGCTTGATAACTAGGGTGTGTTGACACTTTTAGTTTAAAAAAATAGCGAAGTAGTAAAATCAAATCGCCAAACCCAATTTTACTATTCG
>JQCU01000591.1:0-1117 GCA_000761495.1 Acinetobacter idrijaensis | reverse complement strand
TCTCTCGCTGGTTAAGCTGACTTAATTTATCGAAGATGCTGTAATTGATCTTCCGTCCTTCATGCATGATCGCTACAGTACCATCCGGATATTCTAGAAACTCAAGATATTTACCGATCAGCTTCTGATTTTCTTGGATATTATCCAGAATATATACACATTTATCATAAGTAATGGTCAGGCTATTGGTGACTCTGCGGGGTTCACGCCAAGTAAAAATATCATCTAATTCTTCAGCTGTTTCAGTGACAGTCCGGTGGAGATCCTTAGGATTAAAGGCCATCTTGGCAAATTTACGATTAAATTGCTCAATAAAGCAGGGCAGCCAGGCATTGGCATCTGCAATCGAACTGATAGCTTCTAAGCGCATCTCCTTAATCAGACGATCCTGAAGCGTTCTATTGGCTCGTTCTACACGTCCTTTGGCCTGTGGTGAATTGGCGAAGATGATATCGATATTGAGCGTACTGAGTACTCGCCCAAATTGGGTAATCTTGGTGTCTTTCTTGCTGCTTTGATTTACCCTAAAGACTGAATGTTTGTCGCTGTAAAACGCTAAGGGCTTACCGTGCTGTTCAACATACAAACGTGTCGAAATCATATAGTCAAAGGTTGATTCTGACTCACAGAAGCGTAAATGCTGTAATTTGCCTGTGGCATCATCAATAAACACCAGCAGACAGCATTTAGCAGCACGCCCTTCGAACCAGTCATGGTGAGAGCCATCAATCTGGATCAGTTCACCATAGCAATCCCGGTTATATCGAGGCTGATATGGGCGTTTCAGGCGCTTGGCGCGAGGAATCCACAAGTCGGCTGCAATCATCCAAGAACGCAGGGTTTCTACTGAAAGATCGAATCCATGTACGGTGGTGAGCTTTTCATGCGCTAAAGTGGGTCCGAAACCATGGAGTTGGTCAGAAACAATATTGAGGCACTTGAGTCTGAGTTCTTCAGGAAGTTTGGAATTGCTGGTTTGGCCACGACCGGCATGCGCTAATGCAGCTGGACCTTGAGCTTTGTATTTCTGCAGTAAGCGTCTGATCTGACGTTCTGAGATATGAAGTAGCTGAGCAGCCTGGGATTGAGTTATGCGTTGATCGCAGATTTCCTGCAA
>JQCU01000590.1:0-32119 GCA_000761495.1 Acinetobacter idrijaensis | reverse complement strand
TCAACCAGTAAAAATCCACACAAGTTGTTCTTCATAATCTCTTAATGATCTTCTTGCTAATTCGTCACCAGCAAGCTAGGTCGGCCATATTACTCTCTATCTCTAGAAAGTCAACCAGTAATGAAAACTATTTTTAAATAAACTTTCATAAAACCCAACTCAATTAAACTTAACTAAGTCACTGTTTTATCAGAAGTTTTAATCTTCATCACCGCCGATGGATGTGCATTCTACAGTATTTCAGAAGGCTTGCAACACCTTTTTCAAGAAAATCATTTTGTATGTATATTTTTTAAGCTTTTCGTGTGTTTTCATTCATTTTTTATACAAATTTGCTTAAATGATGTCTATTCGTGAATATAACGTTTATTATTTTCATACTAATAAGTAGTGCTACTTACACAGAAAAGGCCTCAGGTTACCTTATGCATCGTTCTATTTACTTATCTATATGCTTAATTTCTTTAGCTTCAAGCGCACATGTTTTCGCTGAGGTGGCCACCGGTGTGGAAAATCTGGAAAACGAGCCTGCAAAAACGCCGCTTAGAACAAAGATATCAACCAAAGCGCAACAATTACAAACGCAACTGAAAGTTGATGCCAGTGCAGCACAGGCTGAGGAAGTTAAAGATCCTTTTCAGCCGTTAAATAGAAAGATCTATCAGTTTAATGATGCGATTGACCGCACCGTGGTACGTCCCATAGCCGTACAATATGTGGAAAAAGTTCCTCAAGATGTTCGTGGCAGCTATACCCAGTTCCGCAGTAACCTAGGTGAACCTTGGAATGTGGTGAATCAACTGATTCAAGGTCGTCCTGCCCGCGCTGCTAAATCCCTAGGTCGTTTTACCATTAACACCTTAACAACTTTAGGACTGGCTGATCCAGCGCGTCGCCTTGGCTTGAGCCATGAAGAGGAAAAATTTGGAATTACTTTAGGGTATTATGGCGTGCCTTCTGGCCCTTATATCATGTTGCCATTTTTAGGTCCAAGTTCTGTCCGTGGCGTAATCGGTACTGCTGTAGATAGTCAAGCTCGTCCACAAAAATACATTCTCGAAGATGAAGATGGACTTTACTGGACTGATCAGTTTTGGCGTGCCATCGATACCCGTTCAGAAATACTGGACGTTGAAGGAGTGCTGACTGGCGATCGCTATGCGCAGATTCGCGATATTTATTTACAACGTACCAATTATGCAATTGCAGAAAAGAAAGGCACAGAACAAGATACACTGTTCCTAGAAGATGATTTTGAAGATGACAATTCTGATGATGCACCTTCTAGTGATAGCAACATTGAATCTTCAAACGAAGATCTTTAAGTTTAAGCTTCATGTATGATTGCTAGTGAAAATCTGTTCGCTAGCAATACTTTGCTTGTTATAGTACATCTTATAGCCAATCCTGGGATTGAATCACTTTTTTATGTATTTCATTCAACCGACTCGTGATATTCCTTACTTAGATCAAGTACTTGATACGCTTCCTCATGTTCAGATGATCTATCTGGATGATCATGAACTGTATGACTCTACGATTATTGCGATTGCAGATGTACATGATTATCTGAAATATAAGTGGAATCTGCCTACGATTGTACTGGCCTTAGAAAATGAAGGTACTGCTTTGGCTCAGGCCTGGGAACAAGGTGCTTTAGCCGGCTGGATCTGGAACAAGCTTCCCGAGAATCCAGATCTGGCATTACAAAAAATTGATGCACAATATAAGCGTAACCAGGATAGCCGTGACCTGCCTTCTGCTGCAGAACTACAAAAAAAATTGTTACCGAATCCGATTGAACTGACCAATTACGAGGTCGAAACCTATTTTCAGCCTTCAGCCTATCTTTCAGGGGATTGGTATGATTATTGGAAAATCAGCGACAAAGAAGTGATTTTCTATTTGGCCGATGTATCCGGACATGGCGTTACCAGTAGTTTGCTCACGTCCTGGATGGCAGCTTTCCATGGTCGCTCCAAGACGCCGCGCGAGCTGATCAAGAAGCTGAACGGTATGCTGATGCAGGAAAATATTGAAAAGCACATCACCATGATTGCCGGGATTCTTAATCTGGAAACCCATGTATTAAAATGGTCCAGCGCTGGACATTATCCTCCACCGATTATATTTGAACCCAATCAAGAACCTAAAATCCTCTCTTCCAGCAGTTTCCCTTTGGGCTTAACCGAAGATCTTGAAGTTGAGGAAAATGAATGGGTATTAAGTCGCAATGCGCGCTTTATTATCTGTTCGGATGGCGCACTGGAACCTTTTGATGGTGGTTTAAATGAACAATTCTCGCAATTATTACACCATTTACAGAATCAATCTTTTCAGGCTCCGGAACATGTGGCTGACGATATCGCCTTTTTAAGCTTTATCCGCGTAAATTAGCAGTATATTTACAGGCTTTATAAGCACTTAATTTGATTACTACTTTCAGCCACTTGAGTATCAATACACCCTATGGGATAATTTAATATCCTTCTCTGCAAATGGCATTTATATGTCAACAGGTCATGTTGAATATGCAAGTCTGAATGGAACGCATATTTTTAAGCTTATCGGCGAAGTGCGTGCCCAATCTTGTATTAGTCTAGACAAATTACTGAACAAAATTGAACAGCAAGACAACGTAGTTGGCGCTATCGTTGATCTCACCGAAACCAGTTTCATTGACAGTACCGTACTGGGTGTTTTAGCGAAACTAGGACTCAAACTCAAGCAAGTACACAATATTCAGGCTGTCATGCTTTCTACCAATTCTGACATTACCACTTTGGCCAACAGTATGGGATTGAGCCAAGTGTTTGTGATTCTGAATTATTGTGGTGATCCAAATGTCTGCACACGTGCGCTGATGGAAGAACATGTCACGCATCAAAATATGCTGAATACGGTTCTGGATGCGCATAAAACCTTGATGAAACTGAATCAAAGCAATCAGAACATGTTTGAACCTTTAGTCAAACAGCTACAGAAAGAGCAAGACAATTTAGATAAAATTTCCGAGCAAAAGGTATAACCATCTTATAAGAGGACCCTATGACTTTACTTTCTGTTGTACAAATGAATTCTCAAAATGAAATTGATGCCAATTTCGTGGAGATTGAATCTTTAATTCAACAAAGTAAGGCCAACGGGGCTGAACTGATTGTTTTCCCGGAAAACTTTGTCTGTTTTGCAGCAGGTAAACAGCGTGAAACTGCTGCACAATTTGAAGCGATTCAGCAGCGTCTGGAACAACTTGCCCATCAATATGACACTTGGATCGTTGCCGGTACATTACCCTGCCCTTATCGTCCGGATGGTTCAATCATTGAGGATGGCCGGGTGCGTACCGTTAGCCTGTGTATCAGTCCGGAACGGACCGAAGCGCGTTATGACAAAATTCACCTGTTTGATGTGCAAGTCGGTGATGCTGTAGGCGGTTATCAGGAATCCAAATTCTTTGAACCCGGCACAGATGTTGTCGTAGCCAAAACCCCTTTTGGTAATATTGGTTTAATGGTCTGTTACGACCTGCGCTTTCCGGAACTGGCGTTAAACCTGCGGGCTAAAGGTGCAAACCTCTTGACCGCACCTTCTGCTTTTACTTATACCACAGGTGAAATGCACTGGCAGCTCCTTCTGCAAACACGTGCTCTAGATAGCCAATGCTCGGTGCTTGGTGCAGCTCAACAAGGCTGGCATGGAGAAAAACGCCAGACTTGGGGACATGCAGCCGCCACCAATAGTCGTGGACAACTTCTTAATATGATTCATGCAGAAGGTGCTCAACTCATCACCGTCGACTTTGATTTAAATGAACAGCAAAAAGTGCGTGAATCCATGCCTTTAATGCAACACCGTAGACTTCTTCAACTTTCCTGAATCGTTTCATTTGCTTGCATAAAATAACAAAATCCCTGCTTATTCTTCAGGTGAAATCACCGAGCATAGAAGCTCTACGAAAAATAAACAGGGATTTAACTCATGTCATTAGAAAAAGCCGTCTATACCGCACATGCCAAAGCCACAGGGGGCCGTGATGGCCGCGCCATTTCTGACGATCAGATTCTGGACGTTCAATTGGCCGTACCTAAAGAAATGGGGGGACCAGGCGGTGGAACCAATCCTGAACAGCTCTTTGCCGCAGGTTATTCCGCCTGTTTCTTGGGTGCAATGAAATTTGTTGCCAATCGTGACAAGCTCAATATCAGTAAAGATGCCTATATTGAAGGTGATGTTGGGATTGGTCCGATTCCTACCGGGTTCGGGATCGAAGTGACATTAAACATCCATCTTGAAGGCATGGATCAGGAAGAAGCGCAAAAACTGGTCGATGCTGCGCATATCGTCTGCCCATACTCGAATGCGACCCGCAATAATATTGATGTGAACTTAAATGTGATTACTTAAGATTTTGATTTAACTGCTATCCTGAAAAAAATAGCTTCAGGATAGCTAAATCTTCATTATAAATTTCAAAATTTACCCTCTTCATCTTTCGTCAAAAGCTACTTCTCTTCCCCACTTGAAAACTGCAGCAAAAACCTAATAACCTATATATAATGATTCTTATTTACAATTATCTGATTTATATTGATGTTAAAACCTGTTCTTCTAAGCTCTCTCCTGCTCCTCACTGCTACAGCCTCTTTTGCAGATCTTTATCTCTCAGAAAAAATCCATCCAAAATTAAAATCTCTGGTCAATACTGAAATTGAACGCCTGCCCATTCCTGCAACACCCAACAATATGATTCTGAGTGAATTTGGTAAAGGGATTATTGGTTGGGGAGCTGGCCCCAAAGATGCTGAAGCCCGTTTTCTCAATATTACTCAGGCAGATGTTGAAACAATGAAACAGGAAGGACTGAGTTTAGCAATGGCACAAGCCTGGCAGAACTTTTATGAAAATGAAATTCTGCGTAATCCGGGAAATCCGACTGCACCTTTTCGTGCACAACTCATGAAAAAAATCGTCAGTCTCTGGTAAATATCCAAAAGTCCTGACGATCATTATGATAAAGCGAGCAGATTAAAAAATTATTCTACTGCTTCGTTGGTTACTCGCAATACTTCTTCAATCGTGGTTTTTCCGGCCAATACTTTACGCAGACCATCATCACGAATGGAACCTGACTGCTGACGTACATAGCTTTCGATTTCATATTCAGCCGCATTGCCATGAATCAAACGGCGCATATGATCATCGACTGGGACAATTTCATAAATTGCAGTACGGCCACTAAAGCCAGTATTGCCACAACGTTCACAGCCTTGAGGTTGCGGTAATCTTAAATCTTGGGGATGCTCAATATTGCCAAATAGATTCTTCTCGAAAGCATCTGCCTCATGCCAGGTCGCGCAATGTGGACACAAGGTACGCACCAGACGTTGGGCAATTACCCCGATTAAAGAACTGGACAGCAGAAATGGTTCAATTCCCATATCTTTCAGGCGCGTAACCGCACCAATCGCGGTATTGGTGTGTAAGGTGGATAACACCAGATGTCCTGTCAGGGATGCCTGCACCGCAATTTCTGCGGTTTCCAGATCACGAATCTCACCAACCATGACCACATCCGGGTCCTGACGCAACATGGCTTTTAACGCACGGGCAAAAGTCATATCCACTTTGGTATTGACCTGCGTTTGTCCAATGCCTTCCAGTTGATATTCAATCGGATCTTCAGCCGTGAGGATGTTTTTAGAACCGTCATTCAGGTCAGAAAGTGCCGCATATAAGGTGGTGGTTTTACCCGAACCGGTCGGGCCAGTCACCAGAATAATCCCGTGCGGGCGATGCACTAAGGTCTTGAGTCGACCATAGTCATTATTCATCAAGCCCAAATGGGTCATGTTCAAACGGCCGGCCTGCTTGTCCAGCAAACGCATCACCACCCGCTCCCCATAAGAAGATGGCAAGGTGGATACACGGACATCGACTTCACGTCCGGCCAAGCGTAATGAAATACGGCCATCTTGAGGAATACGCTTTTCGGCAATATCCAGTTTGGCCATGACTTTAATCCGTGAAACCAGAAGCGGTGCCAGTTCACGGCGTGGCTGTACAATTTCGCGTAACTGGCCATCGACCCGTAAACGCACCGACAGTTTTTTCTCAAAAGATTCAATATGAATATCGGAAGCCCCGACACGAATCGCCTCTGAGAGCAATGCATTGATCAGCCGCACAATCGGCGCATCATCTTCCTGATCCATCAGGTCTTCAGCTTCAGGTACGGAATCAGCCAGGCTGAGTAAATCCGGATGATCTTCCAGACCGGCAGCGACCTGTTGCGATTCGCCGCTATCGCCGGCAAAACTGGAACTGAGTAACTGGTTAAATTCCTGTTCGCTACAGAGTTGAAAATGAGCCGGATAACCGAGCAGACGGCGAGCTTCCTGCAATGCAAGCATCGAGGTATTGTCACGACGCAGAATAAAGGCCTGATCTCCCTCATAACGCAACAGCACACCATGGCGCTTGGCGAAGCTATATGGGATTTGTAATTGTTTAAGTACTTGCATCGCGGATTATAATAATGATGAAAAAATTTAAATTGAGTGTACTCTAAGCATATGACAGCGTGAAGTATGTTTTCAAAGATTTAGCAAAAAAGGGTGCCAACATTGCCGCGAGATAAAGATGAATTAATCCCGAATACAGCGAAAATGCGCTGGTGGGGAGAACAGAATTTTGAAATAAATCAGTCTAAAGCCTGGCAGTTTGGCTCCTTGCTGTTTCGGCTGACCCGAGGGATTCAGGAATGGCGACTGGAATATTTCCGCCCTTCTGTGCAATACGATTATGAACAGCAATGGCATCAGATTGATGATCCGAATTTTGCCTTTCCCCCACCTGTGAAAATTGAACGCTATATGTTCAAATCCACGCAAAACAAATTGCAACTGATGCCACGCCTTGCAGACCGTTCTGTGGTGATTAAACCAGTCGATCCGATTTATATTCCTGCCGGACAGCGCGGTACGCTTTATATCAGCACGCCCTTATGGATTGCCGGTTTTGTCGAGGGGCAGCGCGAACCGATTTTCGATTTGCCGGTAATCTTGCCAAAAGACACCTGGTTTGGACCCAATCACCGTTCGGGGGAAATCTGTTATGCCACCGCAGTCGATGGCAGAACCGAACTGAAACAGTTACATCCGCGAGCCTTTCGTGCAGTCACGCCGATTGAGTTTCACAATACCAGTAACCAGCAATTGCGCTTTGACCGAATGAATGTGCCAGTGCCTGCCCTGCCGCTTTTTTACAGTGAAAGTACCGGCCGCTTATGGACCTCACAAATCCGCGTTTTGCATGAAAGTTCGGATCGTCCACCACGGATTCGGGTCGAAAACCGCACACCACCAAATGCTGGTGAAGTGGCCTATCTGCATCCACCGCGCGATCCGGCAGGTGCGTTATTTAATATGTTTGATTCATTTTTCTAAGGGCGTCTGATGCCAAGTTCAAATATTCCGACCGAAGTCACCAACAGCCTGAAGGGAGTATTTACCAATATCAATACCGACCGTTTGACCGAAGTTCTGGTGGCGGTGGTGTTGTGCTTTATTGGTTTCCTGATCGCACGCTTTATTTCCAATACCTTTATTCGCACCATTGGTGTCCGTTTTAATGCCCATCAGAAACTGGTCTGGCGCCGCGGAATTTTCTATTTTATCTTCCTGCTGTTTGTGATGGCCAGCCTGAAAGAGGCCGGCTTTAAACTCAGTGTCTTCCTTGGCGCTGCCGGGATTTTAACGGTCGCACTGGGTTTCGCTTCACAAACCTCAGCCTCCAACCTGATCAGCGGTCTATTCCTGATTGGTGAGGGTTCTTTTGAAGTCGGTGATACTATCCAAATCACCTTGATTCGTGGGCATACCATTGAAGGTGAAGTGATCTCGATTGACCTGCTCTCGGTTAAACTTTTGACCCAAGATAATATCTATGTACGGTTGCCAAATGAACAGCTGATTCGGGCGCCAGTGCAGAACCTGTCGAAATTTCCGATACGGCGTATTCCAATTACCTTGGCGATCAATTTCCATGAAGATATTATCAAGGTACGTGAAGTGCTGCTGGACGTTGCCAATAAATATCCGCTGGTACTGGCCGACCCGAAACCTGCAGTCACCGTTACCGCTTTCCGTGAATCTTCGATTGAACTGCTGTTTGCAGTGTGGTGCCAACAGGAAAACTACCTGAAAGTTCGTGATGAAATGCAGGAACGGATTCGCAACGGCTTTGTCGATAACCAGATTGAAATTCCGGTGCCGAAGATGGGCTTTGTCGATCATCCACTTTCCCGCCCTTTGGAAAATGAAGAAATTGATCAATATGCCAATGAAAAGGCCCTCAAAAGAGAGCCTGATCTGAAATAACCCTTAGATTCCCTCTCCTTTTTAAAGGAGAGGGTTAGGGAGAGGATTCAAAGCTCCCTCTCCGGCATCGGCGCAATATAAGCAATCAGCAGCATCACCCCGCCCGCCAGCAGGAAGGAAATCACCCGGGTCAGGGTGCCAATATGTGACAGGTCAAATAGTACGAGCTTCAAGGTCACAATCACCAGAATACTGCCGCCTAAAATCCACATTGGTTTCAGTTTTTTGAGTGTTGCTGTCCACATGGTAATCCAGGCCAGCAATACCCAGAGTATGGTCAGACTAAGCTGAACTGTCGCATTGCTCCATAATGCCAGCTCATTAAACGGCGTCTGCAGGTACACATGTAAAGCTCTTAAAACAATATAACTGGAAAGCCATAACAGGCTTAGTACCATTAAAACTGCGATCATGCCTTTATCACGTCCCACTTTAATTTGCTGTAACAGCATCCAGATAAAGCTGGCAAACATGGCGATACTGATCAGATCAAAAGGATTCAGAATTGGCAGCCAGTAATACTGAAAGGCTTGCTGACTAAATAACTGTGAACAAACCAGCCAAGTTGCCATCAGCAATAAACAGCTCTTGGTTTGCCAAAGCTGCTGCCAGCCTGACTGCGGATCCTGTTGATAACACCACAGGCAGAATAATAAAGGTAAAATCACCATGCTCAGATAAGGCATGTTCGGGATCAGACATAAACTTGCCAGAGCCAGACTGCTAAAAACACCAAAACTCATCCATTCCTTGGAGAGCTGCAAGCCAGCCAACGGTCTAAGCCACAAAATGGCTAGTAGCATCGTAGAAAGGGCAAAAACTCCACGTTCAAAACTACTATTCCAGACAATCACCGCATTTTGACTACGATCCAGGGTCAGAATCGCCGCAATGACCAGCAAGGGCGAGATGCCGCTCCACTTCGGCAGTAACCAGGACCACTCCTGATTTTTGCGCAGGATCATTTCATTGAACAGTACATATCCCAGTATGATGATAAATAAACTCAGCACATAGGCATGCTGACTCGGAAATTCATCTTCCAGCAAGGCAAATAACATCAGGCTGGCCGCAACACTTAAACTGCTTAAAAAGCTGACACTCAGACTATCCATCTGCTGCTGGTACTGCTTTTTAAGCTGGCTGATGACTACGACTGCCACATAGCACAGACTCAAAATCCAGAAAATGATTCGCGGTATGGGATTAATCTCGATCAGATAATACAGGCTGCTGAATCCGGCCATCAGCAATAAACCCATGCTCAGATAGTGTGCTACCCGGACATTTTTTTCCAAGGCCCATAAATAAATCAGCACACCTTCAACTGCCCAGCCAATCACACTCCATTGTTCTGTCAATAAGATCGGTGGCACTAAAGCGAGAAAAATCAGCATCAGGCTCAGATAGCTCTGCGAAATGAGCTGGATAGTTTGTTTACGGCGCAACAGTGTCCAGCAAGCGGCAAAGACCAGTGCAAAGAACAGGCTTAATCCAGCTTGCCAGAGTTTTTGATTAGGCTGATTAAAATGAATCAGATACAAAAAAATATAAGCGGTAATAGGAGCAGCAAAAATCAGTGCTAAGTCCAATACCGGTTTTAATTGAAAACGTGAGAGATCCTGTCGTGCCAGCAACTGGCTAAAGCGGAAACCTAGCCAGATAAACAGCGCACTATGTGCCAGAATCAACGCAGTCATGGCATAACGCTCATATGTATAACCATGAATCAGGCTATATATCCCGCCAACGACCGCAGTCACTAAAAAGGCAATTTGATTGAGAATCTTCCATGGCCGGAAACTGCTCAGCACTGCCACCCCGATATTGATCAGCAAATAATAGCTAATCAGCTCAACGGCAGAAGCATCGCGGGTCGGTAAGGTAAACGGCGCCAGATAAGCAATCAGCAAAGCCATCAAAGCCAGTTCGATGCTTTCCTGTTTCAGGCTTAAATATAGAGTGATGGCCAGAATAATGAGAAATAGCAATGTTGCCAACGGTAACGTGGGAATCACCAGATTGTAATAGGCAAAAAATAAGGTCAGGAACAGACTGCCCAAACCCAGTCCTTCTAGTGCCAGAGCAAAACTCCGATTTTTCTGCATCAGGCGATAACCCAGCCCTGCTATACACCCACTCGCCAGTGCAACCAGGCCCAATTTTGCAGCCAGACTGAGTTGCCAGTGCTCAGTGGCAAAACGCAGCAGTAAAATAATCCCAATCACCAAAATACTAATCGCGACTTTTAAGACTGGATTCCCCTGGAAAAGCCAGCGCTGCAGTTGATCTACCAGATGAGGAGTGTCGTTTACCTCTTGGGCAGACTCAGTTTTCACGAATGGAACAGAATCGGATCGATCTGGTGATCGCTGTAAGGGATCGGCAGAATGAGATTGTGATTGCAACTGTATCAAACGTCCTTCCAGACGTTGCAGCCACCTGAGCAAAAAGAATACCCAGGCCGTAATCCCGATTCCCATCAACCAGTCCAGTTCAGCCAACCCGCCGACAATGGCAGTAATTGATGAGATATATAAAGGAACTTTAGAATTGCGCTCCAAGGACATCTGCTGCTGTCCGGCCAATTGATTCATCGGTGCTTCTACCGCAGTGACATATTGCATCACGCTAAAGATAAACCCCAAACCACACAGATAAGTTACAATCTGATAACCCAGATACCAGGCACTGATCCCGGCAATCAGCAGGGTAATCAGCCAGATCATGCGCAACTCATTCCGTCCTGCAGCCATTCTTATATTTCTCTTTCCTGAATCGTTCCATCATACAACAGCTTGTGCTGCTTATTTCATCTTCAGCCGATATTCGCTAAGCTGTAAACTCAGACTCGCCTCAGCGAGCGCAGTAAAAATCACGTACAATAGCGCTGTATTTTGAATAAGGAATTGATTACATGCCACCATTTGTCTTGGTCGATGGCTCTTACTTTTTATTTCGTGCCTTTCACGCACTGCCACCATTAACCACGTCAACCGGTTTACATACCAATGCAATTCGTGGTGCGATTTCTGCTATTCAAAAACTGATGCGCCGGACCCAACCGACCCATATGGCGGTGATTTTCGATACTCCAGAACCGACCTTCCGGCATGAGCTGTCACCGATTTATAAAGGTGACCGTCCGAGTATGCCAACGGAATTATCCGAACAGATTCCTTATCTGCATGCCTTGATCCGTGCCTTGGGCATTCCGCTACATACCTTGCCAGGTGCCGAAGCCGATGACATTATCGGAACACTGGCCAAACGTGCCGAGGCGATGGGACATCAGGTGCTGATCTCTACGGGCGATAAAGATATGGCGCAACTGGTGACCGAAAAAGTTACCCTAGAAGACAGCTTTAAAGAAAAACCGCTGGATGTCGACGGGGTGTTTGAAAAGTTTGGTGTCTGGCCGAATCAGATTATTGACTATCTGACCCTGATGGGCGATGCATCAGATGGCATCATGGGCGTGCCAGGTGTAGGTGCCAAAACTGCAGCAAAACTGCTCACTGAATATGGCTCGATTGGTGGCATTTTAGAAAATGTCGACAAGATCAAAGGCAAAGTCGGTCAAAATATTAAAGAACATGTCGATGGCATTGCACTTGACCATCAACTGGCCAGTATTGTCATCGATCTGGATCTTAACTTTGGTTATGACGATTTAAAACTGGGTGAGCCGAATGTCGAGACCTTACGTCATTTGTACACCGAGCTGGAATTCCGTAACCAGCTGCAGTCCTTAGATCACCCGAACAACCCGAATAATTCAAATTACCAGCAGGCGGCAAAATCTATTAACGCCAAAGCGGTTACAGCACCAGAACCTCTGGAAGACCATGCGTCTGTAACCAGCAGTGATGACCAGCTAGGTCAAGCGACCTACCACACAGTATTAAGCCAGCAGGACTGGGACACACTGTTTGAGCGCCTAAGTACCGAAAAACGTTTTGCCTTTGATACCGAAACCACCAGTCTGGATTATCGTATTGCACAGATTGTCGGTTTCTCGGTCGCCTTCGATGCGCAGAATGCTTATTATGTTCCCTTGGCACATGATTATGAAGGCGCACCGGAGCAGCTGAATCGTGAAGTAATTCTGGCGCAGATCAAACCAATTCTGGAAGATGAGTCTGTAAAGAAAATTGGGCATCATCTGAAATATGATGCACATGTACTGGAAAATCATGGCATTCATCTGGCAGGCTGGTATTTCGATACCATGCTGGCTTCCTATGTCCTGAATTCTGTCGCGACCCGTCATGGCATGGATGATGTGGCCCGTCTGTATTTGAGTCATCTGACCACGACTTATGAACAAGTGGCCGGTAAAGGTGCTAAACAAAAGACCTTCAACCAGATTCCACTTGAAACTGCAGCACATTATGCCGCAGAAGATGCACATGTCACCTATCGCCTTTATGAAGTCTTGAGCAGCAAATTGCAGGCACACCCTGAACTGGTGAATATTCTGCATAATATTGAAGTTCCGGTCGCACGTGTACTGACACAAATGGAAGAAAACGGCATCGAACTGGATCTGGCTTTTCTGGATCAGCTTGGGGGCGAATTCTCCAACACCATGCAAAATCTGGAAAACCAGATTATGGAAATTGCAGGGGAAAGCTTTAATGTCAGCTCACCTAAACAAGTCGGTGAAGTGTTATTTGAAAAGCTGGGTCTAAAAGGCGGTAAAAAAACCACCACCGGACAATACAGTACCAGTGAAAGTGTACTGGAAAAAATTGAACATCCGATTGCCCAGCTGATTCTAGAATATCGTGGCTTGTCCAAGCTGAAAAGTACCTATACCGATGGCTTATGCAAACAGGCCAATCCTGATACCCACCGTGTGCATACCAGTTATCATCAGGCATTGACTGCAACTGGCCGTTTATCATCGACTGATCCAAACCTGCAGAACATTCCGATTCGTGCCGAAATTGGCCGTCAAATCCGCAAGGCGTTTGTGGCACCGGAAGGTCGTGTTTTGCTGGCAGCCGATTACTCACAAATTGAATTGCGTCTCATGGCTCATTTATCTCAGGATGAAGCCTTGCTAGATGCCTTTATTCACGGTCAGGATGTACACCGCCGTACGGCTGCGGAAGTTTTGGGCATTGCCTTGGAAGATGTCACCAATGACCAGCGCCGCCAGGCCAAGGCCGTCAACTTCGGCCTACTTTACGGTATGTCCGAGTTTGGTCTGATCCGACAGTTAGGTTTTACCCGTCAGGAATCACAGGATTATATCAAGCAGTATTTCCACCGTTATCCGGGCATTTATGACTATATGCAACGTACCCGTCAGGTCGCATTAGAACAGGGTTTTGTTGAAACCCTGCTCGGACGCCGTTTATATACCCCAGATATCGATGCCCGTAATATGATGGTGCGTAAAGCGGCAGAACGTGCTGCGATTAATGCCCCGCTACAAGGTTCGGCCGCAGACATTATTAAAATGGCAATGATTGAAGTCGACAAGATGTTGCCGAAAGATCAGGCCAAAATGCTGCTGCAAGTTCACGATGAACTGGTGTTTGAAGTCGATGAAGATATTGCCGATGAACTGGCACCTAAACTGGCTGAAGTGATGCAATCGGTATTGCAGATTTCTGTACCATTGGTGGTAGAAGTGGGTAAAGGCAAAAACTGGGATGAAGCGCATTAATGCGCCTTTAACCCCATCTTCCTTATAGGAGGTGAGGAATATATTCCGCAAGGGGATGGAGGGGATTTTAATTTATAATCCTCATCTACAGGCAGCGATATTAAAATCTTTTCTGCTATCAAGTTTCGAACGCATATTTTTCTATTTTTAGGAAATCAGCAGCATTACTGGTTCAGAGTATCCAAGTTCCCTCTCCTTCCAGGAGAGGGTTAGGGAGAGGTTAATATCCCATCTTCTTCTTGTACTTCGATTAAAACTTGTTCACGGTTTGGGAAGTTTAACAAATCCCTCCCAACTTCCCTTTTCTAAAGGGAGGAGCAAATAAAAAGGACGCCTCAGCGTCCTTTTTATTTGGATCCAATTAAAGACCAGTAAGCAGTACAATCGCCACCTGGTTCATAATCATTTCGATAATAATTAAAGTCAAAATGGCGAAGATTGGAGAAAGGTCAATCATGCCCATATTTGGCATAATCCGGCGGAAAGGTGCCAGTAAAGGCTCAGCCAGCTCTTGCACGACTTCAATATAAGGCGAACGAGACTGGGTAAACATCACCACCCAGCTTAAAATAATGGTAGCGAAAATCAAATAACGACAGAAACGGATCAAATCCTGCATCATGGTGACAAAAGTCAAAATAATCAGATGGACAGGCCCATTCGGCATCCCCCCTGACAGATACATCATGCCAAAAATTTTAAGCAGATAAAGCACGACCAATAATGCCAAAGCAGCAGTACTGACTCGGCCTTTGGCCAAGGTTGGGAAAATTCGACCAAATACATCTACAATTTTAGTGGCTTTCACGGTAGAAAGAACCACAGGATTGTAAGGACTGACCGCTGCCAGTTGCATTAAAAATCGGAAGAATACGAGCAAAATCGCGACGTTAATGATAATGCCAAAAATTAGCGCAGAATTTGCACCCATACTTGAACGTTCCTAAAAATTAAACTGAAGATTTGCTGCTTTCACTGAGCTCTTGTGCCAGTTCTTGACTGCGTTTTTGTGCAGCGGCAAGTGCCGCCTGAATATTTTGAGAAATCTGGGCGCGATCAAAGACTTCAAGTGCCGCCTGTGTAGTCCCATTTGGAGAAGTCACATTTTTACGTAACTCAGCGGGCGTATTCGAGCTGGTAATCGCCATTTGCGCCGCCCCTAAAGCCGTCTGCAAGGTGAGTGCAGTTGCAACTTTTTCATCCAGACCTAAATTTTTACCCGCACGAATCATACTTTCCATCATATAGAAAAAGTAAGCTGGACCCGAACCCGAGACTGCAGTGACTGCATCAATTTGTGCTTCTGATTCGACCCAAATGGTCAGCCCGGTCGACGCCAAAACCTGACTTGCCAGCTCACGATCACTCGTTTCTACAGATGCATTAGCATATAAACCATGTGCTCCGGTCTGTACCAATGCTGGCGTGTTCGGCATGACCCGGACAATACGCTCTGTCCCCAACAATGCTGACAATGTAGCTATTTCCGCACCGGCGACAATGGAAATAATCAGTTTATTATTAACCAGACCTTTTAAAGGTTGCAGCACTTGAGCCAAAACTTGAGGTTTTACCGCCAACACAACGATATCTGCATCCTGAATTGCAGCGCTATTATCCCCGGTCACATTGATTTCTTTTTCCGCCAATAAAGCACGGACTTTTTCGACCGGATCAGAAACTGTAATACGTGTTGCTGGCAAACCACGTGAAATCAGACCGCCAATTAAGGCTTGGGCCATATTACCGCCACCAATAAAACAAATATTACAATTTAAAGCTGCACTCATGTTCAATGCTCATCGTTGAGTTCTAAAGTTGAAGAAACTGAAATCGGTAGCCATCCGCCTGCTTCACAATATGCAGATTGGGCCAACCAAAATCCTTTAGGGGTAAACACGCCTAGCATAACATTATCTGTGCTTAATATTTGAATAGTATGCCGAGCCCAGGGAAATATTTGCGCTTCCTGAATGGCTTTTTTCAGTGGCCAGGTACCGACACGGCCATATAAATGAATTTTTTCGCCACCCTGCCGCTGCTGCAAATGCAAAGTTTGCTGCAACAATGCAGCCGATAAACCTAACTGTGCAGGCTGAATGATAAATTTCCCTGACAAAACCTGCACGCTGTCTTTTAAAGCGAATTTTATAGTTTTCGGGCTAGTTTGAACTTGTTGTTGATCAGCTAAATAGATCTCTGCGGCCAAACGATATAATTGCTGCTGATAGCGTACATAGTAAAAGCCTTGCCAATACAATGCCGCCTGAGCATCTTGCTTGGCATAAATCACTTCGCGTTGCAAACGCTCTACCATCGCTAAAGATGGACGATACTGTTCTTTACCTTTCATCCAGGCAGAGAGCAATTGACGTTGTCGTGATTTTGAAAGCTGTAAAAATTTACCAAGATCGAGCTGCGTTTCAGTTCCACAAGATGCTAAATCCTGTTGCAGCACTTCTTGTAAAATGTCTTGAGCATCCTGCATCAGCTCACTGGTTCGCACCAAGGCGGCTTGCATTTTAGGATAACGTTCGCTTAATACCGGCCACAGCGTCTGGCGTGCCCAGGCCCGGTCATAATAGGTATCAGCATTGGTCGGATCTTCAATATTCTGAACATTCAGGTCTGATGCCCATTGACAAATCTGCTCACGGGAAATATTCAGTAGTGGCCGCCAAATCGTCAGATTTTCACGTATATCGATCTGTTTCATTGCCGCTAAGCCGTCAATACCGGCACCAGACAATAAACGTAGCATCAGGGTTTCCGCCTGATCCTGCTGATGATGTGCCAGCACCAATATTTCATCCGCTTGCAAATGTTGCAGATAGGCCTGATAACGTGAATTGCGCGCTTGCTGTTCCAAATTGCCACTGGCGACATTGACGGGCTGAATGATACAGGGAATATTCAGTTGCCGACACTGCTGCTGAACAAAAGTGCCCCATGCACTACTGATACTTTGCAGCTGATGATCCACATAGATTGCCCGGATTTTTTCCGAGCATAAAAAAAACATCAGATGCAGCAACAGCATAGAATCTACGCCACCACTGCATCCGATGAGAAATTTTGTCTCTGCAGGAAAGTCCTGCAGCTGTTTTAAGAAACCAGACCTAAATTGTCGCTGCCAAACTTCATTAAACGTTGGTAACGTGCTTCGCATCGTGCTTGCGCTTCCATTGGTTGCAGTTCGTTCAAAGCTTCTTTCAGCACTGCTTTCAAGCTGTTCATGACCTGATCCGGATTTAAGTGAGCACCCTCACCTTCATCCACCACATATTCTACAATACCCATTTTCTGCAATTTTTCTGCAGTCAGAGCCAAGGCTTCACTAGCCTGTTCAGCTTTTTCAGCGGTTTTCCAAAGAATTGAGGCACAGCCTTCCGGTGAAATCACCGAATAAATACTGTGAGAGAGCATCACCACACGATCTGCTACCCCAATACCCAGCGCACCACCTGAACCGCCTTCACCCAGTACAGTTGCAATCACAGGTACTTTCAAATTAGAAAGCTGAGCCAGACTGGTGGCAATCGCTTCAGCCTGACCACGTTCTTCTGCACCGACACCCGGATAAGCGCCCATAGTGTCAATAAAAGTAAAGACTGGCAGGTTAAAACGCTCTGCCATGTCTAGCAGACGCTGTGCCTTACGATAACCTTCCGGGTTACTCATGCCAAAATTATGCTGTAATTTTTCACGGGTGCTACGACCACGATGCTGACCAACGATCATCACCGGTTGACCATCGAAACGAGCCAGACCACCGATCATCGCGCCATCATCACCATATAGGCGGTCACCATGTAAAGCATCAAATTCAGTGAATATTTCACCCACATAGTCCAGGAATTGTGGACGTTCTGGATGACGTGCAATCTGCACTGTCGCCCATGCTTTTGATGGAGTTGCTTTATTTTTCATAGGTTAACCGTTTTCATCCCTATAAAGGTATTAATTAACAAACTGTTCGGATTGAATCGAGAGTTCAATCTCCCAATTTTTAAATTGCTGCTGTTCATCGTGCAGTTCAGCGACCAGCAATGGCCATTGCTTGGCATCACCAGACACGCTGAGTTGCCATTGTTGCGCATTTTCAACCTTGAGTTCAATGGCAGGAAGCATCTCATCGCTACGACTGTGATTGACCAAAACCGACAGACGAAGCAGCAAACATAACCATAAAAGTTTAGATCCACCGACTTTCATCACATCAATCTTGGCATCAGCGCGCAATTTACGCCGATGGTGCGCGACCAAATGTGACAAATGATTTTGATCAACTTGCGAGAAACCGGCAATATCCGAGTGTTGTAATAAATATGCGCCATGACGATGATAGCCACTGTGACTGATGGCCAAACCAATCTCATGCAGATAGGCGGCACGACGTAACAGGTCACTATCTTCAACACTCAAACCGAGTTCACTGGCCACGTCATTAAACAGTTTTTGTGCGGTCTGAACCACACGTTCAGCCTGTTTGGCATCGGCATTATAACGGCCGATCAAGGCATGCACGGAACGATCACGGATATCTTCATGCTTGAAACGGCCAAGCAAGTCATACATCACACCTTCACGTAGCGCACCATCAGAATAGACCAAATGGTCAATTCCCAGTACATCAAAGACTGCATAGAGAATGGCAATACCAGCAGGTAAGACGGCACGACGATCATCTTTCAGACCTTCGAATTCCATGTCCGAGACATATTTATATTTAAGCAGTTTATCTTTGAGCTTTTCCAGGCCTTCACGCGTCAACTGTTCGCGATCATTGCTCCAGCCCATATTGACGCAAATCTGGCGGCAGGCTTTAATGGTGCCACTCGAGCCAACGACAGCATCCCAACCGGCTTCTTTATAAGTATTGGCAATTCCCGAAATTTCTTTACGTGCCGCAGTAACTGCTTTATCAAAGGCTTTGGCACTGATTTCGCCATCCTGAAAATAGGCCTTGGTAAACGCTACACAGCCCATTTGTACCGATTCGGTATGAATCGGCTCGAATTCTTCACCGATAATCAGCTCAGTTGAACCGCCACCGATATCAACTACCAGACGACGACCGCTGTTGGCCATGGTATGCGATACACCCAGATAAATCAGACGGGCTTCTTCACGACCGGCGATAATTTCGATCGGTTTCGGTAAAATTTCTGCAGCTTTCTGGATAAATTCATGGCCGTTTTTGGCTTGACGCAAAGCATTTGTCGCCACGATCCGCAAGCGGTTTGGCTGAACTGCACCTAAACGTCCGACAAAACGGGCCAGACAGGCCAAACCGCGTTGCTGGGCAGCTTCGGTTAAATTCTTATTTTCGTCTAGTCCTGCGGCAAGCTGAACTTTTTCTGACATTGATGCCACTTTCTTCACTTCGCCATGGTCTACACGGGCGATGGCCAAATGAAAGCTGTTTGATCCCATATCGATGGCGGCAAGTAATTCTTCATCAATCAAAAAGTCAGACATTCCAGAAATAAACCTTTAACGAATTGTGCTTAGAGTAATTCACATGCATGCAATTTAAAAGCCATTTGTAGCGACAATTTAATGCCTTATTCTTTTTTGTATCGGGAATAATAGTGAGACACGATCATCACTATCGTGATCATCCATTAGACAAAATAACATTAAGCATTGAAAATTTACAGATTCCCCTACATTGTTAAAGATGGCTATGTAATACTAATAATTAGTTATCTTTAAAATATTAATCTGGAGCACATTCCATGTCTGGCAACATCGTAAACACTACTGACGCAAACTTCGAAGCAGACGTTCTTCAATCAGACGTTCCTGTACTGGTGGACTTTTGGGCAGGCTGGTGTGCACCATGTAAAGCAATTGCACCCGTACTTGAAGTGCTTGCTGATGAATACCAAGGTAAAGTTAAAATCGTGAAAGTTGACGTAACTTCTTGCGAACAAACTGCTGTGAATTTCAACATCCGTAACATCCCGGCTTTGTTGATGTTCAAAAATGGTGAAGTTGTTGCGACTCAAGTCGGTGCTGCACCAAAATCTAAACTGACAGCATTTATTGATGACAATATCTAAGCACAGCATTTTTAGTAAAAAATACGCGACTCATTCTCGCGTATTTTTTTCGGCTATAAATTGACAAACCTAGCATTTTCTCTTATATTCGCTACTCAAGAGATAAAGGATCCTAAATCCTGTCAATTTCTTACAAGACACATTACATAAGATGCCGCTCGGCAATAGAAATTGTTTTCCACATTTTCCTTTGAAACACTCAAACAGATCTCTGAATTGTTCTTTTGCAAATTCAATTGCTTTCGTTTGAATGCTGGTATGCGGCCGAATGTTACTCCCTTTCTAACCTGTACCTCAGAACTTTGATTCTATCTGACCACCTATGAATTTAACCGAACTCAAGAAAAAACCGATTGGCGAACTCATCAAGATTGCCGAGTTTATGGGCCTCGAAGGTATGGCTCGTAACCGTAAGCAAGACATTATTTTTGCCATCTTAAAACGTCATGCAATGAATGGCGAAGAGATTTTTGGTGATGGCGTTCTAGAAATTTTGTCAGATGGTTTTGGCTTTTTACGCTCAGCCGCAGGTTCTTATTTAGCAGGTCCTGACGATATCTATGTCAGCCCTTCTCAAATTCGTCGTTTTAACCTCCGTACTGGCGACACCATTACTGGCACCATTCGTCCGCCAAAAGAAGGCGAACGTTATTTTGCTTTACTTAAAGTCAATCAGATTAACTACGACACACCTGAAAATTCACGTAACAAGATTCTGTTTGAAAACTTGACCCCATTATTCCCGACCGAACAGTTGGTGATGGAGTTAGGCAATGGTACCACTGAAGATTTAACCACCCGTGTGATCGACCTAGTGGCCCCGATTGGTAAAGGCCAGCGTTCAATTATTGTGGCTCCGCCGAAAGCGGGTAAAACCATGCTGCTGCAAAGCATTGCACAGTCCATCGTTCGCAATAATCCTGAAGTTATTCTGATCGTTCTCCTGATTGATGAACGTCCAGAAGAAGTGACCGAGATGGAACGTACGGTTCGCGGTGAAGTCGTGGCTTCTACCTTTGATGAATCTCCTGCACGTCACGTTCAAGTTGCTGAAATGGTGATTGAAAAAGCAAAACGTCTGGTTGAGCACAAGAAAGATGTGGTGATTCTGCTTGACTCGATTACCCGTCTGGCACGTGCCTATAACACCGTGATCCCTTCATCAGGCAAAGTACTGACTGGTGGTGTGGATGCGCATGCCCTAGAACGTCCTAAACGTTTCTTTGGTGCTGCACGTAATATCGAAGAAGGTGGTTCACTGACCATCATTTCTACTGCCCTGATTGAAACCGGTAGTAAAATGGATGAAGTGATTTACGAAGAATTCAAAGGTACAGGTAACCAGGAAATTACCCTTGATCGTCGCATTGCAGAAAAACGCGTATTCCCTGCGATGAACATCAAGAAATCTGGTACTCGCCGTGAAGAACGCCTGATGTCGGAAGACAATCTACGCAAAGTCTGGATTCTGCGCAAGCTGCTGCATACTCAAGACGAATTGGCGGCAATGGAATTCTTACTGGATCGCATGAAAGAAACTAAAACCAATGATGATTTCTTTGATCAGATGAAACGCAAAGCTTCAAATTAAAATTTCAAATGAAAGGTCACCTAAGCGGTGGCCTTTTTTAGGTTGACATAAATTACAGAATGAAACAATCCAACCTGATTTATGTAAACTTATTTTTAAGTTTTTGATTAATAAAATATTCAGATTAAAAATTGTATAACTTTTAAGTGTTTAACAAGCCTTTCTCCAATCTAAATCTTTCATTCCATTGTTATTTTCTGTTAAAAACTTCTTATTTTTTATCGTTTTTCCGTACTTTTTTGATCATTGCCAGTAGCAATTAAAAATGCGCAGTGATAGCATATTTGCAGACCAGTTAGACTGCTCCTGCGTTGTTAGTCCCTAACACAATTAGGAACAATAAAAGCACTTAACAGACTAACTTTGGTTTTTTTTAATCTCAATTTTTAGAGAGTGATGCCATGTTATTCAAAAAAATCGCTATTGCTGCTGCAGTTGCTACTACTCTAGCTTTCGTTGGTTGTGCTAAAAAAGCTGACGACGCTGCTGCTGACGCTAACGAAGCTGCATCTGAGGCTGTAGAAGCTGCATCTGAAGCTGAAGCTGCTGCTGACGCTGCTGCTGTAGAAGCTACTGACGTTGAAGCTTCTTCTGAAGTTGCTACTGAAGTTGACGCTGCTGCTGAAGCTGATGCTGCTGCTGCAGTTGCTACTGATGCTGCTGCTGAAGCTACTGCTGCTTCTGAAGCTGCTGCTCAATAATCTTCTAGATTATTCAGTACAAAAAAAAGAGAGCCTTTGGCTCTCTTTTTTATTTTTAAAACTGGAATTTAAAGATATTAGATTCCAGTTTTAAAAAGCAGATCAATTGACCTGCTCATTTCCCACACGTTGACGAAACTTCTGCCCCGCACGGAAGGTCACTACACGGCGTGCAGAAATCGGAATCTCTTCACCCGTTTTCGGGTTACGGCCTGGACGTTGACGCTTGTCACGCAACTCAAAATTACCAAAACCCGAAAGTTTCACTTGCTCGCCTGAGATGAGCGCCTGGCTAATCTCATCGAAGAACAACTCAACCATTTGTTTTGCTTCACGACGGTTTAAACTCGTGAGCTCACTTAAATGATCAGCCATTTCTGCTTTAGTTAGTGCTGTCATGAAGCCCTCAATGTCGCTTGGTAAGTGTTTTCTAACACTTGAAGGATATTATCCATACCTGATTTAATTTCAGCATCTTCCAGTGTACGGCTTGGATGCTGCCAGAGAAGTGCAAATGCCAGTGAGCGTTTCCCTTCTTCTACTCCTTGTCCAGTGTACACATCGAACAACCAAGTTGAGTCTAAAAGCTCTCCGCCTGTTTTTTCGATAAGTCCCTGAATTTCGCTAACATTAATCTTATCATTAATTAAAAGCGCAATATCACGTCGAACCGATGGAAAACGTGATAATTCTGTAAAATTAGATACATAAGTTTGCAAAACAGCCGCTTGATCCAATTCTGCCACCCATGTGGTTGCCAGATCAAGTTCGTCTTCAAGTGAGGGATGTAAACGCCCCAAGTAACCAATTGATTGACCATTCACGAGAATTTCTGCGGATTGCCCTGGATGCAACCAGCTACGCTCTGAACGCACATATTCTACTTTGACACGACCAGCAGCCAGAATTTCCTCTATATCGCCCTTAAAGTCAAAGAAGTCCATTGCAGCGGGTTTCACATGCCAAGATTCAGCATGACGTGAACCAGTCGCAATCAATGCAAAAGTTGGAATCTGTTTTAAATCATGGATGCTGCTGGCTTCTTGATAGTCAAAACGCAGACCGAGCTCAAAGAAACGTACACGGCTTTGCTGGCGGTTGACATTGTACTGAACACAAGGAATCAGGCTAGATAGCAAGGTTGAACGCATCACAGCCAAATCACTTGAAATTGGATTCGCTAATGCTAATGGATTCACACTGAAATTAAGTTGCTTTTCAAGTTTTAGGTCTGCGAAGCTAAAACTGATTGCTTCTTGGTAACCTAAAGTTACCGCAGTTTGACGGAGTTGGCCCAATTCAAATTGATCTTGGTATTTCGCCAATTTCACATCAATCACAGGCAGGCTGATTTGAATATTGTCATAGCCATGAATACGAGCGACTTCTTCAATCAAGTCTTGGTAAATCACCATATCATAACGATGTGATGGTGGCACTATGGACCACTCACCTTCTGCTTTTACTGTAACTTCACAACCTAAACGGGTCAAAGCATCAGTAATGAACGCTGAGTCAACACTATAACCTAGCAGTTGATCGACTTGGGCTTGATTCAACTCAATTGCATCGCGTGTTGGCAATAGGGCTGCATTTTCGGCAACTGTAATTGGCCCGAACTCACCGCCGGCAAGTTCCGCAATCAATTGTGATGCGCGGTGCATAGCGATTAATGGCAATTCAAAATCGACACCACGTTCATAACGCTGAGAAGCATCGGTATGCAAGCCAAAGCTACGTGCACGACCGGCAATATGCAGTGGCGCGAAGAATGCAGATTCCAGGAAAATTTCAGTGGTTGTATCGCTGACTGCTGAAGACAAGCCGCCCATAATACCGGCAATGGCCAATGCTTTCTCATCATCTGCAATCACCATCACTTTTTCGTTAAGTTCAACTTCTTGTTCATTGAGCAAAACTAACTTTTCAGCTTCCGTCGCTGGACGTACATGTACCGCACCTTGAACTTTACCGCCATCAAATGCGTGTAGCGGTTGACCCAGCTCCATCAGCACATAGTTGGTAATATCGACCAGAATGCTGTGCTGACGAATACCTGAACGCGCCAATGCTCGCTCCATCCATACAGGAGTCACAGCCTTGGTATTGACGTTCTTGATGACACGACCCAAGTAACGTGGGCAGCCTTCAGTCGACACAACGACTTTCTTTTCGTCGCTAATAGTCGCAGCTACTTCTTTAATTTCAGGGGCAGTCACTGGCAATTGGTTGATCACGCCAATTTCACGCGCGATCCCGCGAATACTGAAGCAGTCCCCACGGTTCGGCGTAATGCTGATGTCAATCACGTTGTCATCAAGATCCAGATATTCACGAATGTTCATACCTACTGGTGCATCTGCAGGCAGCTCTAAAAGACCGTCAATTTTATCTTCCAGATCGATTTCTGAAGCGCCGCACAACATGCCTTGTGACTCGATACCACGAAGCTTGCCTTTCTTGATTTTGAAATCGCCTGGAAGTACTGCACCAATAGTCGCAACTGGCGCTTTCATGCCGGCACGTACATTTGGCGCACCACATACAATTTGCAATGGTCCACCAGAACCGATATTGACAGTGGTTACACGTAAACGGTCAGCATCTGGATGTTGTTCTACTGTCAGGACTTCCCCCACCACTACACCAGTAAATGCTTTTGCTGCAGGTGCAAGCTCATCAACTTCAAGACCTAACATGGTCAATTGATCAGAAAGTTTATCGCTATCGATGGCTGGGTTGACCCATGTGCGTAGCCAATTTTCGCTAATTTTCATTGATATAAAACCTGTAATTCAAATCTCTAGAATCCCCCTCTGCCCCCCATTTTCCAAAGGGGGAGAACTCCATCTATTTCGCGGAGTCCCTCTCCTTTTTAAAAGGAGAGGTTAGGAGAGGATTATTAAAAAGTTTTAAGCAAACTGGCGTAAGAAACGCACATCGTTTTGGAAGAACATACGTAAGTCATTCACGCCATAACGAAGCATTGCAAAACGTTCAACACCCAGACCAAAAGCAAAGCCTTTGTATTTTTCAGGATCAATGCCTGCAGCTTGCAGCACATTCGGATGCACCATACCGCAGCCCAATACTTCCAACCAGCGACCGCGTTCATCCATAATATCCACTTCCGCACTCGGCTCGGTGAACGGGAAATAAGATGGACGGAAACGTACTTTCAAATCTTTTTCGAAGAATTCGTTCAGCAGGTTAATCAACAAACCTTTCAGTTCCGCGAAGCTGGTATTTTCAGCCACGTATAAACCTTCGATCTGATGGAACATCGGCGAGTGGGTTTGATCCGAATCACAACGATAAACACGGCCCGGGCACACGATCTGGATTGGTGGCTGCTGTGTTTCCATGGTACGAATCTGCACACCAGACGTATGCGTACGCAACAAATGGTTCACATCGAAATAGAAAGTATCGTGCATGGCACGCGCCGGGTGATGACCCGGAATGTTCAGTGCTTCAAAGTTGTGATAATCATCTTCAACTTCAGGACCTGTTGCAACCGTAAAACCTGCCTTGGTAAAGAACTGGCAAATACGCTCTTGCACCTGGGTCACTGGATGGATACTGCCCACCTGTTGGCCACGGCCTGGTAAAGTAATATCAATGGTTTCGCTTGCCAGTTTTTGTTCTAAGGCAGCTTTATGCAGTTCTGCCTGACGTGATGTCAATGCAGCGGTAATGGTTTCACGTACAGCATGGATTTGTGCGCCGAAGACTTTACGTTCTTCAGGATCCATTTTACCAAGCGACTTAGATTGTTCCGCGAGCTGGCTTTTTTTCCCCGTAAATTGCACTCGTACTTGATCAAGTGCAGCAAGGTCTTGAGCTGCTGCAATCGCAGCGAGCGCTTCAGTGGTCAGGGCTTCCAGTGACATAGTAACTCTCAAAGCAACAGGTTAAAAAATATTTTAAAAACCCCACATTCTAACAGTTTTTAGACACTTTGATGAAGATGCGTTTTAAGGAAAATTAGATTGGCATGATTAAATATAAAAAGTATAAGATAAACACAATATCAATCAGATCAAATCACTATGGCACTCGATCAAATTTGGAAACAGCAACTGACCCTGGTCACTTACGGCAATGAGTATTTGACTCAGGACCTGAGTTTCAATCGTTGGATTCAACATTCCATTTTTAATCAGCATCAGTTTGCCTTTCGGGATCTGATGTCACAACATCTGTTGGCTCAGCATTTTCAGATCTGGCTGGAAGGTCTGAAAAAACAAGGCGTGCGTCGCCTCAGCTTGCATCGCTCTGATTTACTGGTTGATGAAAAAAATCCGAATGCCAATGTCGAGCTACTGCCACTGGCACATTTTATTGTCAGTCATGGTGCCAAAGCCAAAACCGCCTGGATCATTGGCAAAGAACTCCCTGAATGGTACAGCGCAGACAATGATTACGAAGCGCCTAAATCACAGCAATCTCCTTTACGCCATGAAACATTCTGGTGTTATGAGCTGAATCCTAAACTGGCCAAGCGCATTGATGTCGATCTGGAAGCCCCAAACTGGGATGATATTCAGGCCTATACCGATCATGAACTATTTGAAAGTAGCCTTGCCCAAGATTTTACCGAACCTGCATACACAAATTTGCCTTATTACGGCACCATGCCTGCCATTCAGGCCGATAACGAAAGTCATTTGGCCTTAATTCCCACTGACTATTCAGCGGATTATGCTCACCAGACTTTGTACCGCCTAGATGCCTTAAATGACTTTATTCAAACGAAAATCCAGCATCCCTATCGTGCAGATGGCGAAGTACTCAGCCCGGAGCAACAACTTAACCTGCGACATTTTTCGCAAAAAATTGATGATTTAAGTGCTAAATTCATCAGCAAAGTCGCCAACCACTATAAAACTGCACAGCTAACACCTAAAGTTGCGCCTGATCCATTTGTCGGTATGAGTACCGAAGACCGCTCACCAAAAATTTCTAAAGCAGAAAAACCTCAGGACCCAGGCAAATCCAGTTCATCTGCAAATGTGCTGACCTTAATTGTGATCACTGTGATTATCTGTTTGATTGGCTACTATTTCGGCCTTTAACATTTTGCCAGAAAAGCTTGAACATCACGGGCAGAATTCAATGGCGATATTGATACTTAGGAGCAGACATCAGTTTGAAATAATGCTGACGATTTTTGCTATGGGTTTTCATCATCCATCAGATGATGGAATCACGACCAAGCATCTGCCTGAAAATTTTAGCATTGTCGGAATAAGCCAAAGCTGTTGTTTACTGATCGCCCGATGGATAGCGCCCTTTTGATTGATCGGTAAAGATTGAGAGGAAAAGATAAATCAGCCGTACAGTGCAAAGGCTGATTTATTTTCTATCGTCTTTTCCCAGGTTTTAGATTTTTCTACGTTGAGCCAGCTTGACCAGAGTATTCAAAAATTAAATGTCCCACTGATAACATAAGTCTTTAAGATTCTCACCCAGATCGCTGGCATCTCCTTCACTGACAAAGTAGGCGCCAGTCTTTTCATAAAAATAACGACTGGAATTCAGGTTCAATACGCTGCATTGCATATGCTGATAGGATTTCTCTCGACTTAATCCCAAACCCAATTGAACCAACTTAGCCCCCACACCTTGTCCCTGAATCTGTTTCAGTAAATACAAAGCTCTCAATTCACTGATTGGCGCATCCACCGGAAAATTAAAAGCAGCAAAACCCAAAACTTGAGCATTTTCTTCATAGACAAATACCCGTCGATTTTCCTGTTCAAGCACAGAACGCCACAAAGCGGCTCTTTGTTCTACACACAATGCATCTAAAATTTCTTGTTTGATGATATTTTGATAGCTTTCACACCAGCTTTGTACATGCACTTGGGCAATCGGCAGTACATCCTGTTGAGTGGCAAGTCGAATCATTATTTTTAAGCCTTATTTTTAATTATACAGTTTAACAATGACTAAAAAATATAGGATTTACAATACTGATTTTTAAATAATATTTAGAATGACTACTTTTATTTAAGCATAAAAAAGACCGCTAAAAGCGGTCTTTTTCAAGTCATAAAGACTTATGCAGCCAATGCATCTTTAGCTTTAGAAGCTAAAGCAGCAAACGCAATTGCGTCATGCATAGCGATGTCAGCAAGTACGCGACGGTCGATAATCACTTGAGCTTTTTTCAAGCCAGCGATCATACGGCTGTACGACAAACCATTTTGACGAGCACCAGCGTTGATACGTGCAATCCACAAAGCGCGGAATTGACGTTTCTTTTGACGACGGTCACGGTAAGCATATTGACCAGCTTTGATTACCGCTTGGAACGCTACGCGGTAAACGCGTGAACGAGCACCATAGTAACCTTTAGCGCGAGCAAGAATTTTTTTGTGACGGCGATGAGCCTGTACACCACGTTTTACACGAGCCATTTATAATCTCCTTAGATGTACGGGCACATACGACGAACTGAAGCAACGTCACTTACGTGAACCATTACACAGCCGCGCAATTGACGAATACGCTTAGCAGATTTTTTGGTCAAAATGTGGCGTTTGAACGCTTGTTTACGCTTAAAACCGTTAGCAGTCGCTTTAAAGCGTTTAGCTGCACCACGGCGAGTTTTCATCTTAGGCATAACAACCTCTTTTGAACACCTGTTCGGCTCGTTTGCACCATTACAAAACGACCTGCAGGTAAGGGAGCGAGTATTCTAAAGCATCTTTGTTTAAAACAAAAGCATCTTCACCCAATAAGCGAATTTAAAGAATGATTTCGCTCTGAAATAATATCCAAGACTGAATCAAGAAAATAGCTTCAGGCTTAGAACAAGGCAAAGGCCGCATAGACAAACAGATAACGTCCAATTTTAGCGATGCTGACCATCAGCAGAAAACGGGCGAAGTTTTCTTTTAATAGTCCCGCAATCAGGGTAATCGGATCACCAATGATAGGCACCCAGCTCAGCAGTAAAGACCAGTAACCATATTTCTGATAGGTCGTTTGCGCCTTGAGCATCTTGTCTGCCGAAACCGGAAACCACTTTTTATTCTTATAATGTTCAATCTTGAGGCCCAAATACCAGTTCACACACGACCCCAGAATATTCCCCAGACTGGCCACCGCAATTAACAGCACTGCATGCTGCTTGTTCTGCACTAAAAGCCCCAGCAAAACAGCCTCAGACTGTAAAGGCAATAAGGTCGCTGCACCAAAGGCCGACAGAAATAGCAGCAACAGACTCATACAGCTATTAACGGCTCAAACCCAACTTTTTCTTGGCTTTGCTGTATTCCCAACTGGACCAAACGACTGCAGTCACCATCGCCATGATCCGCGCCCATTTATACTGCTCATTGAGCGGTGCAATTGCAGCACGTAAAATCTGCTGATCTTTGGTATTCAAGGCAGTAATCACCTGATCGATATGCACAATTTCAGCAACATACAGCACTAAACATGCAGCAATGCCGAAAAGAATGCTCCAGTAAATTCGAGGATTAGTTTCCACAATTCGAGTGAAGTTTAGGAAAAATGCTTTCATGCTCATATCCAATAAAAAACCACCTGAATCGGTGGTTTTAATAACTTTTGTACATCTTAACATAACAATCGCAGATTAACTGACCTGAATCGCTAATGCTTTTTGTACCGCAGGACGTGCCTGCATACGCTCAATATAACGGCTTACTTCCGGATAATCCGCTAAATCAATCCCTTGCCACTCATAACGAAGTAACCAGGGGAAAATCGCCATATCGGCAATTGAATATTCGCCAGTGACATAGTCCTGACCAACCAGCTGTTTATCCAGTACACCATATAAGCGCTTGGTCTCATTCACATAGCGTTCGGTCGCATAAGGAATCCGTTCTGGCGCAAAACGACTAAAATGATGGTTCTGTCCCAGCATCGGGCCTAGCCCACCCATTTGCCACATCAACCATTGTTCCACCTGAATCCGCTTAATCTCATCGGTCGGATAAAACATTCCGGTTTTACGTCCCAAATACTGCAAGATGGCACCCGATTCAAAGATTGAAATCGACCGATGATCTGGTCCATCCTGATCGACAATAGCTGGAATTTTATTGTTCGGTGAGATTGCCAGAAAGTCTGGCTGAAACTGGTCATTTTCCAGAATATTGACTGGAAGGATCTGATAAGATAGCCCCATTTCTTCTAATGCGATTGTAATCTTATGACCGTTGGGTGTACCCCAGTAATATAAATCAATCATTCGTACCTATACTCCATACACCTTTATTATGGTGTTCCAACAAAATAATGGATCTGGTCAAAAACAACAAGCAATGCTTAATAAAATAATTTTTAATTTAATTTCAGTAAATTAATATAATTTTCTTAAAAATTTCACTTAAATTTCTTGAAAATTTCTAGCCTGAACACATATTTATTTCTGCATAAGGATGGTTCATGCATCTTTTGCCCTGTCGATGATCATCATGACAGCGGTGTTTTCTTATTTTTAAAACTTTGCTGACCTCAGGAGGTTCTAATAATGAGTAATATCAATCTTCATCCATTATTCCGCCGCAGCATTGGCTTTGATCGCCTCAATGATTTCATTGATTATGCCATGCAAAGCGATGCGCCAAATTATCCACCGTATAATATCGAAAAGCATGGTGAGAATAATTACCGTATCGTGGTGGCAACTGCGGGTTTTCGTCAGGAAGAACTCGACATTCGTCTGGAAAATAAGTTGCTGACCATCTTGGGTAAGCCTGAAAACCAGAGCAATGACAGTATTGAATTCCTGCACAAAGGCATTGCGCGACGTGCATTCAAATTATCTTTACGTCTGGATGAATATATTGAAGTACAACAGGCAGACTATGAAAATGGTTTATTGATCATCGACTTGCAGCGCATTATTCCAGAAGAAAAATTGCCGCGTCAAATCCCGATTGGCAATAAACTGCTTATTGCAAATGATGAAAAATCAGTGGAATAAGCTCGATTAAGTACGCAAAGGAAGGTCCGCAAGGACCTTTCTTTTTGGCTACAGATTCCTTAAGCTCATTGAGGCAATACGCTTTCTGATCATAAAAATAAACCATGAATGTGCCAGAAAACATCCTGTTTCATCAAGCTAGCCCGATCATACGCGCTATGGGATATTTACTGTTTTGTTATCCGGTCGGAATATTCAGCATTTTTTATTTCAGCAGTGTGCGTAGCAATTCCAGTTTTTTCCAAGGACTATTATTTTTATGGCAGGAGTCTCCTGACTTTTATATTTATATTGGCGGCTTTCTTGGTCTTTCGCTGCTTATGCTGGGAACTAAACTGAAAATCACCTCACAAGCTATTTATTATACTTTGGCCGGTTTCCGCATCAGCCTGTGCTTAAAACGACATTTGGTACAGTATAGCTTTCTGAATCCACGCTATGCTTCTCTCAAAGCACATCTCAAAAGCTGGCTCTATAACATGCCAGCGCATGTGATTAGTCAACGTGATGGCACTTTGGATTTTAAATTGCATCAATCCGGTCTAATAAATCAAATTTGTCTTGGATTTTTCCGGATTCAGCTGTCGATGTTTTCCCGCCCGCAAGCTCAACAGATTATGCAGGCCATACAAAGTGCCTGGAACTTTAGAGCATAAAAAAAGCCCTGCATATGCAGTAATGCCAGTCAGTTAAGAAATTGACTGGCATTTTCTTGGGTATTTCTGCGGTT